>JBFMFA010000780.1:0-2288 GCA_040753195.1 Gemmatimonadota bacterium
CCACCAGGAACAAGGCACGGCTATCACGCCATGACGGTCGGGATGTACATGCAGGAGCTGATCCGTCGTGTCGATCCGCAACACCGCACATTGGGCCGCTTTTTCCACGAAGAGATCGCCGCGCGTCTCGGACTCGAGTTCTACATCGGACTGCCGAGCGACATTCCGGATGCGCGGTTAGCCAAGTTCAAGCCGCTGTCGCCGTGGCGCGCCATTCTCGCCTTGCCAAGCTCGCCACCCCTTTTGATCACGAACGTTCTCAATCCATGGTCGTTGCTGCGCAAATCGTTGGCCGTACCGTCGGACGTCGATTTCAATGACCGGCGTTGCCTCGAAGTCGAGCTACCCGCCGGCAATGGCGTCGGCACGGCTCGCGCGATCGCCCGAGCGTACTCCGCGTTCGCCGAAGGCGGCGCGGAACTCGGCATCACCAACGCGACGTGGGAACTGATAACGGCGCCGCCGCCGGTCATGAGCACACCGGACGAGGTGATCGGCGTCATATCGTCGATCTCGTTAGGGTTCATGCGACCGGGCCCTGAGGCATTCTTCGGGTCCACCCAACATGCGTTCGGGTTCGCCGGTGCAGGCGGCTCATTCGGTTTTGCCGATCCGGACGCACAGCTCGGCTTCGCCTACGTCATGAACAAGCTGGATTTCTGGCTCGTCAACGATCCACGGGAAAAGGCGCTGCGCGACGCTATATATCGCGCAATCGCGCGACTCGCGGCGCCCACGCCGACACCGCAACTTGCTCTCGCAACTCCATAGGAGGATAACGTGGCCGGTGCATTGCCTGGCGTGAGTGCCGCCTTTCAGGCGTTTCTGGCGGAGGCTCCGCGACATTCCGCCGCGTGGTCGGACGTTGCACGAGCGCTTGAGAGTGCGTCGGCGCTGGACAAAAAGACGGCGACGCTGGCCTACATCGCCGTCCTGGCAGCCTTGCGACTGGAGAGCGGTATTCCATTTCACGTGAGACTTGCAAAGCACGCCGGCGCCTCGCGCGATGAAATCATCAGCGCGGTGCTGATCGGACTCCCGGCCGCCGGGCACGGTGTGACGCAGTCACTGCCGGCGGCCATCGCCGCATGGGACGCAGCCTAACGAATGCGCGGATGGCGATCGCGCAAATCCAGTGTGATTGGACCGCGGCGCATGAAATCGGTTCCCAACGCGCCGTCGATCGCCAGGTCCGCGGGAGTGATCGGCAACGAGTCGTACACGCGGCCCGCGACGTGTAGCAGCGCATTCCTAACGAGGAGCGAATCGCGCAGCACAGCGGTCGCGACGAGCGTACCGCGCAGGTTCCCTGAGTCGAGCAGGAACCAGAGCGTGTCGAAGCGCCCCTCTACTGGAACGAATGCCGAGTAGAAACGCCCGCTCATGCCAGTCGCCGCACGCATCGGCAACGCGTCGCGCGCCTGAGTATCCGTCGTCGGGCCATGCACCGTGATTCTGTCCGCTGACCAATCGACTGTAATCACGCGACCGAGGAAGGCATCGAGCGCCAACACGCCGTCGAGACGTGGAAGCTCGTCAGGCAATAGCGCGTTCAGGTCGAAGACTCCCACTGGACTGACGAATGACTCGAAGTCACCGATGACCAAGCGCAACGAGTCGCACCGCGCAAACGTGACGGCCTCGCCGGTCATGCGGTGGCCGATGTCGCTGCCGCGCGGCGTGCAGCCATTGCGACGCGCTCGGTCTGGCGTCAGCAGTGTGGCACCACCACCCGTGTCCAGCAGCAGCTTGAGCGTGTCAGTGCCGGCCGTGGCATGGACGACGCGCAAGTCTCTGAAATAGGGACGCAATACGATCGTCGCGTCCTCGTTAGGTACGCTGTCAGTCGCGGGTGGCGGCGCGCAGGCCGCGAGGAACGCGACGGCACCCGCACGTGCGACGCAGTTCCGCATGCTCCACACTACGACATGCTTTTCACGCGGCACCGTCGGGGGAGGCCTTGCTCACTGTCGGGATTTCCTCCGCGCCGAGCGACGCGCGTCGTGGAGCTGGCGGCGGCTTTAACGAGCCTCGGCCAGCCGTTTGAGCGTGCGGCGGACACCGCTCTCGATATCCGGCGAGGCGGTCCAGCCTGTCAACGCCTTCAGGGTGTCGACGCTGACGCCACTCTGGCGCATCTCCTCCGGCAAACGCGGCAAGGCGCCGAAACGCAAATTCTCGTTAGGGATTCCGCAGACGCGGGCTGCCACGGTGACAAAATCCTTCACACGCTGCATCACACCGGTTGCCACGTTGACCACCGCGCCGGGCTTTGCATCGGACACCGC
>JBFMFA010000781.1:0-2279 GCA_040753195.1 Gemmatimonadota bacterium
CGCAGGCCTTCGAAGCCAAGCTGCACGAAATCGACGAGAAGAAGATCGAGCTGCATAACGAGAAGGCGGCCGGCGCCGTCGTGCGCGACGTGCAGCGCATTGCACATCAGATCGCTCGCTCCTCAGACCTCACGCCTCAGACGTCAGACCTCGCGGTTTTCCCGGTCAACAACATCAAGAAGCGTGAGCGCCGCAAGAATCCGTCACCACCCTTCACGACGAGCACGCTGCAGCAAGAAGCCGCGAAGAAACTCGGCTACGGCTCCAAGCGCACCATGCGCCTGGCGCAGCAGCTCTACGAAGGTATCGAGTTAGGGAGCGAAGGCGCCGTCGGTCTCATCACGTACATGCGTACGGACTCGACGCGCGTGGCCGAAGTCGCGGCGGCACAGGCGCGTGACCTCGTCCGCCGTGAATTCGGTCAGGACTACCTCGCCAACGAGCCGCGCCTCTATGGCGCAGACAAGCGCGCCGCGAACACGCAGGACGCCCACGAAGCGATCCGTCCATCCGATCCGACACGTCGCCCCGAAGATCTCAAGCGCTATCTGAAAGACGAGCACTTCAAGTTGTATCAGCTCATCTGGCAGCGCTTCATGGCTTCGCAAATGGCCAGCGCCGTTTTTGATACAACCACGCTCGACTTCATGTTGACGCAAGACAAAGGCGCCGGCGTCGGCGAGCGCTTTCATTTCCGCTCCACGGGAAGCGTCATCAAGTTCCCTGGCTTCCTTGCCCTGTATCGTGAGGCACGCGAAGAGGGTGAGGGCCGTGCGCTCGAAGATGAACAGGCGCTGCCGGAAGTGTCGTTAGGCGAGCTGGTGCCGATGCGCGAACTGCTCCCGGCGCAGCACTTCACGGAGCCACCGCCACGTTTCTCCGAAGCAAGTCTTGTCAAAGAGCTGGAGCGGCTGGGCATCGGCCGGCCGTCCACGTACGCGCAGATTATCTCGACGCTGACCGACCGCCGGTACGTCGACCTGCAACAGCGGCGCTTCTTCCCCACTGAACTCGGGGATAGCGTCGAGAAGGTCATGGTCAAGCAATTCCCCGACATCTTCAACGTCGGCTTTACGTCCGAAATGGAAGCGGAGCTCGACAAAATCGAAGAAGGGACGCTTCCATGGCAGCGCGTCCTCAAAGACTTCTACACTCCGTTTGAGTTTTCACTCAACGAAGTGCAGTTCGACGAGCTGATCGCCGAAGCGCACGACCTCTCGGCGTTGGCGACGGAGCGTTGCCCGAAGTGTGGCGGCAAACTCATGGCCAAGGGCGGCTTCTTTGGTCCATTCGTCGCGTGCGAGAATCACCCCAAGAACTGCGACTACACGCGCCCCATCAAAGGTGAACGCAAGCCTGCGGAGCTCACGCCCTACAAGTGCCATCTCTGCGGCAACCAGATGGTCGTTCGGCATGGCCGCTCGGGCGATTTCCTCGGCTGCAGCAAATTCCCCAAGTGCCGCGGCACTCGGTCCATGCCCACCGGCGTGCGCTGTCCTCGCGATGGTGGGGAAATCGAGGAGCGTCGCTCCAAGAAGCGTGGTAAGGCGTTTTACGGTTGCTCCAACTACCCCAATTGCGACTTCGTGGTGTGGGATCGCCCGGTACCCGAGACGTGCCCCGAATGCGGCTATGTCGGCGCCGAGGCGAAGTCCAACAAAACGCGCGGCAGCTATCGCAAATGCGTGAAGTGCGGGAACGAATGGGCCGTGGAAGAGCCTCAGGTTGAGCAGGCCATCGCCGTCTAGCTATCCGTCATGAGCTCGTAGCCAGCGGTCAGAAAATCGCGATCGAACGCAAACGCTCGGCTGATCCGATCGGTGCGCATGATTTCGAACGTCACCGCGTCAGTCATCGAAAACCGCTGATCCGGAAAGCGCTCCAGCCAGGCGCTCACCGCTCCGCGCAGCAGTTCTACGGTAACGTCGCGCCATTCGTACGCAGGGTCACGCAGCAGGGCGGCGATGACGCGACGCGCCACCGCGGCATCGGCGCGCCTAACGAGGTGCGCGTGGAGCTCGTTGAGCACGAAGAACGAGGAGACCCAGCGCCCGCCACTCTCGCGAAAGCGCCGTTCGATCGTGACGGCCTGCGCGTGATACTGATCGCGTGAGCTGGCCAGCGCGAGCAGCGCACCGGTATCAACAGCTGCTCGCAACTGCCCATAACCCGCGATTTTACTTCCCTTTGCCGCCACGCGGATTCCTCTCGTTCGTCTCGCTCGTCTCGCCATACAAGTAGTCGTCGTGCCGAGCGGCAAGATCAGTCGGCACCGTCAG
>JBFMFA010000782.1:0-2269 GCA_040753195.1 Gemmatimonadota bacterium
TTTTGTGGAAGGAATCGTGTGGGGACTCGCGGCGTTCCCTATTGTGTTCGTGTGGTTCACCGTGCTCACCACGGTAAGTGCGCCGCGATGGCTGCGCCTAACAAGTATTTCGCTCATGGTGCTGCCGTCCTACATCCTCTTTGCGCTTGCGCTGATGCTCTGGTCGGCGCTTGCGCTGCGCCTCGTGCGCTGGCGCACGCCGCCAAACGCGTCCATGCCCATCCGCGATCTCGCCTGGGACTTGCTCACCTGGGCGCGGTATCTGGCTGCCACGCACCTGGTGCGCGTTGTCGCCGGCACGCTCTTTCGCGCTACGCCAGTGTGGAGCTTCTACATCAGACTCAACGGAGGGCGCGTGAGTCGTCGTGTGTACGTGAACTCGCTGGCGGTGATCGATCATAACTTGCTGGAGTTCGGCGAAGGGACTGTGATTGGTGCCGACGTACACCTCTCCGGTCATACTGTCGAGCATGGCGTCGTCCTCACCGGTCACGTACGATTGGGACGTAATGTGACGTTAGGCACGGGAGCCATCGTCGCCATCGACGTCGAAATCGGTGACGACGCCCAGGTCGGCGCGCTGAGCTTTGTCCCAAAGCACAGTCGTCTCGCGACGGGCGGCATCTACTACGGAATCCCTGTCCATCGCGTTAGTGACGTCCCCCGGCGGTGACACGCGACCCGTCCCGCAGCCGCTCATCCGGATGCAGGACGACAACGTCGCCAGGACTCACACCGGACCGCACCTCGACGTCGCGGCTTCCGCGACGCCCAATCGTCACCGCGCGCAGATTCGCGCGATTGTTTCTCACCACATAGGCCGCCCAGCCTGAATCCAGCGGCACAAGCGCGGACGCCGGAAGCTTCGTCACTTCGCCTTCCCACAACACAATGGCGCTTTGCACCTCGAATCCGTCGCCGAAGCCCGAGGGCGGACCCACAAACTGCGCGATCACATTCACGCGCTGTTCTTCGATGCCTAACGGGGAGACCTTGGTGAACGCGGCCGGTTCGACACGCACGACACGGGCGTCCAGCGGAGGCTCGTCGCCCGTGCGCACCACCATCCTCGCTCCCACGGACACCAGCGCCGCGTCGCGCGTGAGCAAATCGACGACGATCTCGATGCTGCGGGTATCGCCGAGCTCCAGCAACGGCGTCCCTGCGGGGACGACGCGATCGTGTTCCTCGAAAACGCGCAGGACGCGGCCCGTCATGGGTGCGCGCAGGAGCACATGGTCGGCTGCCATCGGGGTGCCGGGATCGGCACCGCGGAGCGCCGCTTCGGCGCTTCGCTCTTCCTCACCCGCCGCGCGACGGCGTGATTGAGCCGCGGCAAGTTCACGCGCCTGCACTCGTTCCTTATCGATCGCTTGTTCCAACTCTCGTTGGGATAGCGCCCCGGCGCCGGCCAGCGCTTCGCTGCGACGGCGGTCACGACGCGCCTCGTCGAGCGCAACCTCCGCCTGCTCGACTCGCTGAGTAGCCTCACGCGTGAGAGCGCGAGCGGCCTCCAGTGCCGCGGATGCTTGCTGGCGGGTGCGCGGATCGAGCGGCGCGGGAGCGAGACGCGCGATAACGCTTCCCGCGACGACGGAATCCCCGGCCCGCACGCGACTTTCCGCGAGCCGTCCGGAGACTGGCGCGGTCACCTCGGCGTGCCGCCTAACGCGCGTGACGCCGTCTTCGTCGATCGTCACTTGCAGCTGCCCGCGTTCGACCGTGCTCGCTTCGATCAGGTATTCGTCCGGCTGTACAATGACGAAGGTGAGGACGCCGGCGGCTGCGATCGCCGCGGCCAGGACCCAATGTTGCCGTTTCATATGCGTCACCTCACTCGCGCGTCTTCAGCACCGCGACCAGGTCGAGGCGCCTAACGCGACCACGAATCGCCAGGCCAGAGAGAATGCCAGAAACAACTACTACCAGAGTGCCTAACACGTAACTGCTGGGGTCGACCACGATCGGAATCCGGAACAGCTCGGAATCGAAGCGCACGGCGAGTAGCCAGCACAGCGTGTACGCCACGACGAAGCCGCCCGGGATGGCCACCAGCGTCAACACCGCTTGCTCACCGAGCAGCATCGCGGTCACCTCTTGCCGCGTGAAGCCGAGCACGCGCAACGACGCCAACTCGCGGCCACGCTCAGACAATGCCACGCGCGCGCCGTTGTAGACGACGCCGAACGCGATTACGCACGCGAACGCCATCATTGTGAACAGCGAAATGCTGAAACTTTCAGCGATCGTGCGTTCAAAGCCGCGCAGA
>JBFMFA010000783.1:0-2266 GCA_040753195.1 Gemmatimonadota bacterium
GGCGCCGAATCCGGATCGGTCGTCACCGTTCGCAGCATGACATGGCCCAGCGCGACGCACGTTAGGCGGAACTCGGTGAAGGCCGTGTCGCCGGAGGCGACGGCGGAGCGGTGCGTGGCGGGCTTTTCGACGGCGCAGTTGCGCCGACCGGGATCCAGGGTCGCGTCGTGCAGCCCGAGGGTGCCTAACGCAGCGTTGGCGGGCGCCAGCTCATCGATCACGGTATCGGGCGGGGCGCCGCCAGCGGCGATGCCGATCGTCAGCGGTGGAGAGCCTTTGCCAGAGCCGACCGTGTCGCGCCGCGCCAGGGTCAGCTGACTGCGCGTCACGATATCCTGTCCGGTTGCCACGGTGCGCACCTGCAACGCGCCGAGCGGAATGCAGTTGATCTTGAATGCGACGCTGCTGGGCGAGTGCTGGCTCAACGCGAGAAAGGTGCCCGATCTGATGCCGACATCGAAGGACGCGGTGTCGGCAGCGCAGTTGCCGGCGAGGCCGTGCAGTGCAACGCGATGCTTGAAGTCGTCGCCGGAGCGTACCTGCACGAACGTGGCGCTGTCGTTAGGCACTACGGCCGACTCTTGCGACGACTGGGCCAGGTCGCGGCCTAACGGCGGTGGGCCGCTGCGCGTGATGATGCCGAGCGGTCCCATTTGCCACACGTCCTGGAATGTCGGGCGCAGGCGGATGTTGATCGAGTCGGGCTGGTCCGGCCCCGTGACCGTCGTACGTGCCGTGAGCGAACCCTTGCTGAACTCACGAATCAGCGTGAATGGGCGAATGATCGGGATCTCGAACCCCGCTTCCACCAGATCCACAAAACCGAAGATCGACAGCTTGGCGCCGATGTTTGTATTCAGGCCGACCTCGGCCTTCAGCTCCCAATCCAACCCTGATGGCTTTCCGTCGTGAAACGAAAGCTCTGCGTTCGCGACGCCTTGAGCGTACGGTTCGAGGTTGATGAACGGGCCGCCAACGCCATAGAACAGGATCGAATACTCCGGGACGAGCGCGAGCTTGACCGTGGCTTCCCCCTCCACACCCATCCACTCAGGTGGCGATACGTCGAGCCACGAACTGCTCCCGGCGATTGGAGTCCAGCCAGTGCCGCGCACCCACTCGGCGCCGGCAGACAAGCTGAAGCCTGTGCGAAACTTGCCCTTAAAGCCGGTGCTGACCGAGCCGCCGACGCTGACCTCCAGATTCACTTCCTTGTTGATGATGCCGACGACCGGCACGGGACCGATGGAAAAGGCGAATGGCTTCACGAGGCGCGCCATGCGGCGTTTTTTCTTGGGGACGCTCGTCCAGAGTTTCTTGTCGGTTTCGTATTCGAACGCGACCTTCGCCTCGTATTCTTCGATGTTCAGATCGACGGCGCCGCCTAACGCGGTACGGAAACGCTGCAGCTTGAAGGAGCTGAACTGACCGCTCAGCTGCAGGCGCGGCTCGAATGAAATGCTTCCTTTCTTGACCGATACTTCGCCGGTGACCTTGACGTCTTTCCCGATCTCGAGCAATGAGATCGATACATCGTCGAGAGTACAACATTTGGCGCGCGCGAGGCGCACGTTAGGCGCCATGTAGGCCACGGTCCACTCGCCCCACTTCGCCGAAGCGCCTTCGATCGGAACCGATTCACCTTCGCTGAAGCTCGTTGCGGCAAACGCGCCGTCGCGGATCGCTTCCTCCAGATACGCCTGCGTCGTCTGCACGGTGATGTTGTTGCCCGATCGAACGACACGGTGAACCCGCCGCAAGAACCCGCCGTTTTCCGCACCAACGATGATGCTCCCCGAATCGATCACGGGAACCTGATTCCCGATCACGCGAAAGACAAAGACTCCGCTGCTATCGTTGCGCTGCACGAGCTCGACCGAAGTCGAGTCGATGATGCGTGTGCAGTCGCACAGTTCGGTGACGCTTACGGAAAGGTCGGCACTTCCAGAAACGCCCTCGGTAGTCGCTACGATTTGCGTCGTGCCGACTGCCACGCCGCGCACCGCGCCGCGCGCATCGACAGTCGCCACTGCGGGCGTTCGGCTGGACCACGTAATGACCGCCGTGGGAATGACGAGTCCTTGAGCGTCGAACGCCTGTGCGGTGAAACGACTGCTGTCTCCCGGTGAGAGCACCTGACGAGCGCCGGTCACCACGACTCTCACGACTGATGATGTGACTTCCCGCGGTTGCGACGGCGCAACAGGCGCGTCGTCTCTGCAGGCAATCATTACCGCTACACAAGTCAGCGGCACTGCGCGGGTTA
>JBFMFA010000784.1:0-2262 GCA_040753195.1 Gemmatimonadota bacterium
CGCAGCGTTCCATGCGCTCCGTTCAGGACGCCGCGAAGAAAGTCGAGGACGCCACGCGACGCACGCAAAGCGCCGAGTCCGGTCAGCAGATGGCCAGCGCGATGCGCGACGCTGGTGACGCGCTGAATCAGGCTGCGGCCTCGCTGGTCCGCGACCGCGAACGCGCTGGTGAAGCCAAGTCGGCGTCGGGCTTCCAGGAGATGCTCGAGCAGTTGCAGCAACTCGCGCGACAGCAGCAGTCCCTCAATCAATCGATGATGGACCTCCTCCCGCGGATGGGCGACCAGTCGGGGAGGCAGCAAGCTCGTTCCTTGGCGCGGCAGCAGCGCGAAGTCGCAGCCGGTCTCGAAGAGGCGGCCGATCGTGACAACACCGGTCGCGCGGAAGCGATGGCTCGGGAGGCGCGTCAGCTGGCGCAAGCGCTGGAAGCGGCGTCGGTGGACCCCTCAGTGTTGGAGCGGCAGCAGCGCCTCTTCCGCAAAATGCTCGACGCGGGATTGTCGCTCGAAAAAGAAGATGAACGCGAAGATCAGGGAAAACGCGAGGCGAAGCCCTGGACGGGGACTGAGGTGTATAATCCCGGCACCGCGGCAGTGAGTGGCAAGGCGGCGTCGAAGTTCCAGACGCCCACCTGGAACGACCTGCGCGGCCTAACGCCGGAAGAACGCCGTCTCGTCCTGGAGTATTTCAAGCGCCTCAATGCAGAGAAGCAACCGTAATGGCGCCATCCTGAGTGTTCTACTGTTCGCCCTCGCGCTCCTCCCGGTGCGCGGGGCGACTCAGGAATCGACGTCGGTAGCGCTGCAGCGCGCACTCGAACTGGAGACGGCAGGGAAATACCGCGAGTCAGTCGCCGCGTTTCGTGAGGCGCTGGCAGACGCTCCGCTCACGTCCGTCATCCTCGGTCTCGAGCGGGTGTATTACCAGCTCGGTCAGAGCGATTCGCTGCTGCCGCTGCTGAAGACGTTACTCGCGGGCCGCCCGCGAGACCCCACGCTACGCACCGTGCAGTTGCGAACACTCGTTATGCTGCACCGCGACTTCGATGCGTACGGCACCTTTATCGAGTGGGCCAATGCGTCGCCGCGCGAGTCGACGCCATTCCGCGAGTACGCGAAGCTGCTGTTGGAGCAGAATCGCATCGCGGCGGCGGACAGCGTGCTCCAGCTCGCAGCGAAGCAGCTCAGCAGCATGAAAGATCTTGCCGCTGAGCTGGCCCAGCTGCGCGCAACCATGGGGCTGTGGGTACCCTCGGCGCAGGCGTGGCGCGAGGCGCTTCGCACGCAGGATTGGCTGGACCAGGCCGCTGCGTACGCGCTGCTTCCGGCGCCAGCCGACAAACGCGACTCCCTGCGTGACGCGCTCCGCGCGGAGCCGATCGAGTTGGGCGCACGCCGATTGCTCGCGGCGCTGGAGTTGCGCTGGAATGCGCCTGCGGAGGCGTGGAGCGCGCTGCGCGAGGTGCCTCCTAACGACAGTACGACTGCTGCATGGGTGCAGTTTGCGGCTGAAGCGGAAGCAGTGGAATCGTGGGTGATCGCCGTCGACGCGTACAAGGCGGCGCTGGCGCAGGGGGCATCGCGCGACGTCCGAATTCGTGCCGCGACGGCCGCGCTGAACGGCCGCGACGCGCCTGCGGTCATCGCCTTCCTGGATCCACTCGGCGAGCGGCCCGATTCTACAATGCTCGATGACGTGGCTCTGCTGCGCGCCCGCGCCTATTCCTCGTTAGGCGATCCTCAGCGCGTCCGCGATATCCTGCAGCGCCACGGTGACCGCCTCAGCCTCGATATCCGGGACGAAGTCGCTCGCGAGATAGCATGGGCGTACGTGCGGGCCGGTCAGCTCGACAGTGCCAAAGCCGCAGTGGCGGCCACGGGTGACGATCCACGAACGCGCGCCTGGATCGCGTTGTACGAGGGTGATCTCAACGCGGCTCGCAACCGCCTGCGCCAGCTTGGCGATGTCACCGCCGAGGCGGTCATCGCACAAGCGCTGCTGTCGCGCACCCGTGTCGCGCGATCCGAGAAGGCCGGCCAGGCGTTTCTGGCACTCGCGCGCGGAGACTCTGCGGCGGCGATCGAACTATTCGTTGTCGCCTCGAGCGAAGTCACCGAAGCCGCGCCGCTCATGCTCTCCACTGCGGCCAGGATCGCCAGCGCGAAGCCGGATTCGACGGGAACCTCCACATACGCCGTGGCGCTATGGGAGCGTATCGTCGGTGAGTATCCCACCGCCCCGGAAGCCGCTGAGGCGGACCTC
>JBFMFA010000785.1:0-2256 GCA_040753195.1 Gemmatimonadota bacterium
GACGTACATTCGCTCATTCTTGGTCAGGCGATCACCGGAATCAATGCATTCAACTGACGTGTTCGCGGAGCCGCTCGCCGGCGACTGTCCAGGCGGCGCGCCGCCGCGTTCGGCGCGCCGCGACTGCCTAACGGCCCTGCTATGTGTCACAACCGTGCTCGGCGCCGTGTCGAGTCAGGCTGGGGCGCAACGGACATTGCGAGCACGGCTCGACAACGACGCGTACACGTTTTGGATGCACCCGGCACAACGTACGGACGAGGAGTACTCCAACGGCGTGAAGCTCTCTACGGAGACGTATCACGCACCGTGGTGGGCCAAGCGCTTCGCCTCCGCGGACGTGAGTTGCGAGATGAAGGCCGGGGCGACGACCACGTGTGTCTCGCATGACCTCGCGATCGGTCAGGACATCTACACGCCGAATCTGCTGCGGGCGCCATTCACGGTCGACGACTGGGAGCTGGAGCGGCCCTACGCGGCGTGGCTGTATCTCACGTCCACGGCGCGCTTTGCCCGTCCGCGCTCGCTCGACGAAGTGGAGCTCAACGTTGGCGTGACTGGACAACCCGCGTTAGGCGAGCTCGCTCAGACCATCGCGCACACGATCAACCAGCGCTACACCAACGAAGCGCACGGCTGGGAAACCCAGGTCGGCTTCGAGCCGGGGCTCGTCGCACGGTATCGCCGCACCTGGCTGTTGCGCGTCGCGGCACCGCGCGGCGTGGGCGTCGAAGTGCAACCATTCGTCGGCGCGGCCGCCGGCAACATTCTGACGAACGCCGAAGGCGGCATGCAGCTGCGCGTCGGCTTCGCAATGTCGCATCCGTGGCACCTGCCATCGTGGTCCGAACGCGCACCGATGGAATTCTTTTTGTTAGGCGGCGTGCGTCAGGAATTCGTCGCACGAAACATCTCGCTGGACGGCAACACGGTGGATCCCGCGCGGTCTGTCGCGCGCGTTCCCGCCGTCGGCGAACACTCTCTCGGCTTCGGCGTGCGGCTCGGCCGGGTGTCGTTGGCATGGCGCGCGGTGATCCGAGGGCGTGAGTACGAATCCGGCCCGAAACACCATAGCTACGGGATCATGCAGGGCGCCGTGGATTTCATTCCGTAGCCTAACGGTCGCGTCTATACACCTGCGCCTCCAGGCGCAGCAGCCAACGCGGAGAAAAACGCACAACCGTCGTGATCAACTTGTACGGCCAGCCGGGCACGACCACGGTTGGCCGCCTGGCGCGCATGGCGCGCAGCGAGGCGCCCACCACGAAGCCGACTGGACGCCACATCCACGCGGGGGGGGGGGGCGCGCGCCCGGCCCGCTCATGCAGCTCCGTGTGCGTAAAGCCGGGGCACAACGCCTGTATGTAGATCCCGTTGCGCGCTGTTTCTTGCGCCAAACCTTCAGCGTAAATGCGTTCGTACGCCTTGGTGGCGCAGTAGTTCACATTGCCGGCACTCGTTAGGTACGACGCAACCGACGAGACGACGATGATGGTTCCCGATCGACGCTGCAGCATCGCCGGCAGCGCTGCCTGCGTGAGTCGATGCACCGCCAAAACATGCAGGCGCACCATGGCGTCTTGCGTTTCCGTGGCGATCACACCGATGCGACCCGCGTGGCCGAATCCGGCGTTATTGACGAGCACGTCCACTGGATGTTCTCGCAGATACTGCACAACCCGAGTCGTGTCGCGATCGTCGGTCAGGTCCGCGGCCAGTACCGAGATACTCACGTGGTAGTCGCGCTCGAACTCTTCAGCCAATGAGAGAAGTCGCGCGCGGTCACGCGCAACGAGCGTCAAATCATAGCCCTGCTCAGCAAGCTGGCGGGCAAACTCGCGACCGATTCCCACGCTTGCCCCAGTAATGAGTGCGTGCGGACGGTTCGTCGCTGTGGTGTTTGAATGCGGCATCGAGGGCGCGGAAAATGAATCAGCCGAACGCGGCCGCAAATTGGAGTGGGTGCGTGGCTAGGCACCAGTTGAGCGGCTACTTTGATGTGAACTTTCTCACAAGGTGATTCGCTCGAGTGAAGATCGCTGTCTGCGTTAAACGGGTCCCGGAAATGGACGTGAAATTTCGGATCGCACCCGGTAGTCGTGCGATCGATGAGACGGGACTGAAATGGGATATGAGCGACTTCGACGGCTACGCGGTCGAAGCCGCTATTCAAATGATTGAAAAGCTCGGGACAGGTGAGGTCGTTGTCATTTCCCTCGGCCCGGATGCAGTGCAAGAGGTGCTGCGCAAGGCACT
>JBFMFA010000786.1:0-2252 GCA_040753195.1 Gemmatimonadota bacterium
ATCGCCGATCGCTTCGCCGTTTCGAATGAGTTGCGCTGAACAGTACTTCCAAAGAACGGCGGATCGTTATAACACTCAGCACGCAGCCGCCGACTGCTGGCACCTAGCGACCGCGCTGTATCTGGCGCCCGACCCCGCCGAGCTGACGTTTGTCAAGCTGGATGATGCGCAGCGTAGAGTCGCGAAATCACTCGGCTTCCGGCTCTGACCGCGACCGTTAGGACGATCGCTTTACGGGATAGGCATGCGACGTGGCTGTGGGTGGACCTAACTGGGGAAGCGCATCCGCCTAACGAGCCCCTGGAAACGGGGATCGCTGCGCAGAGGATCCCACAGTGCGAATGTTTTGAGCTGCACCATGTCACCGTCTTTGGCGTCGTACGCACGTTCGTACGCGGATCTTCGTTAGGCGCCTTTCTGACCGAGAAGTCGCCGCCCGCTTACACGGCGAGCGGTTCGCGGAGATTGTGCCGGTGAACACGCTCGTGCGGGCCGATTTGGTCGGCGAGGAGTATCTGGTCGAATTGGAAGCCGAGGTGCTCGTTCAACGTGGGACGGGGCCTTAGATTCTCACCACATGAAGCGGCGGAGAATTGGCATGACCGCGCGAGTCGTGCCGCTGCGAAGCGACGCCGCCGGCGATGGACGCGTCGGCGGAACGATGGCTGAGCGGTTGGCGCTCGTGCGCGAACTGAGTGAACGCGCTTGGGCATTGACCAAGCGCCCAGTCCCGTCGTATACCCGCGCGACGATGCCGGTGAAAATCACTACGCTCGCAGAGCAATAGTCGCGTACAGGTCGTGAACCAGGACTATCACGACATCCTCGCGGCGCGGGTCGCACAGAATGCGCGATTCCTGGTTGTGGGTGCGCACGCGTTGGCCGCTCACGGTTATCCGCGCGCCACGGTTGACCTGGACATCTGGATCGAACCCACCCGCGACAATGCGCGACGGGTGTGGCAAGCTCTCGCAGAATTCGGCCCGCCGTTAGGCGACCATGCGGTAAGTGAGAGCGACTTTGTTCGGCGCGACGTAGTCGCGCAGTTCGGACTTGCACCGAACCGTATTGACATCCTGACCGGCGTGTCCGGCCTCACGTTCGAGCGGGCTTGGCCCAATCACGTGCAGGAGACGTTAGAGGGCGTGCGAGTGCCGGTGATCGGGCTCGCGGATCTGATTGCAAACAAGCGCGCAGCCGACCGGGATCGAGACCGCGCGGATATTAAGGGCCTCGAAGGTCGTAGCTGATCGTAAATGGAAGGCGAGGCGTTCGTTCGAAGCTGACGTTGGACAGCGCCGCTCGTGAAGCGCGAATTCACGACATCCTTGCGGCTCTTGTAACATGCCTAGCGCGGTTTTTGCTCCACTTCATCGATCAACCAGACATCCGAAACAAAATCAAACGCCGCGCACACAAAGCTGGTCGGCCGAGACGCTCCCGCCGGCGAGCACTCGGCGAGCCGCCACGGCGGCTGCACAGCAGGCACAACGCTCCCACCGCCGGTCATCGCAATGCGCAGAATTGTCGGAAGTAAGGCAGGCTGCGCGTAGATCGACCGACCATCCGGCGACCAACCACGAAGGTAGACCGTCTGCTGCGGGCCAGCCATCCTCGTTAGGATCGTATCCCTCAACCCAAAGAGCCACACACCCAAATCTGCCGGCGGTTTGAAGACGTACGCCGCAAGCTGACGCGAGTCTTGCGTAAATAGTGGACTGTAAAAATAGCCGCTGCTGTCCGAGACGAGCATACGCTCTGACCCCGTCGCCGGATCAACAATGCCGATGTTGCGATGATTCGGCCGCTGATACGCAATCAAATGCGATGGTGCCCACGCCAAGTGCCCCGTTGCATAGCTCACGCGAGTCTGGGTCAGGCCGTGTAAGCGACCGTCGTTCACGTTCGCGATCCAGATCTGCATGCGACCACCGCGGCTCGTCACGAACGCCAGCTGCGTACCATCCGGCGACCATGCCAACTCCGTCGCAGGCCACACACGAGCGCCTAACGTCACTTGGCGCGGCGTACCGCCATCGATCGGCATCGTAAACAACTCGGCGGTCCCCTGCGTCTGCTGCGCGAAGGCGACCTCGCGACCATCCGGAGACACACGCGGCGACCAACGCAACGCCGTCCCACTCGTTAGCGCCACGGTGCGCGGCGCGTTCCCCGCGGAGTCGGTATCAAGCAGAAAGATGTTAGAGAAGCGTCGTCCCCGCGCGTAGAGCAAAGCGTCCGCGTTAGGCGTG
>JBFMFA010000787.1:0-2238 GCA_040753195.1 Gemmatimonadota bacterium
GGCAACGTTCTCAAAGCGACCGTGCAGAACGGCCGTGCGATCTCCGGTGAGTTCCGCGACAAAATCATGGTCGGCAACCGTGAGGTGAAGCGATTCACCGTTAGGCTGCCGATGGCCGACAACCCCAAGGAAGTTGATCGCCTGATCGAGAAGGGCGTGACAATCGACGCCCAAGAGCCACGTATTTCGATCGGCGCGGCGATCTTCCAATTCCTGCCGTATTTCCTGCTCATCGCGTTCTGGATTTTCCTGTTCAGGCAGATGCAGGCCGGCGGCGCGAAGGCGTTTTCGTTCGGCAAGAGCAAGGCGAAGCTGCTGACCGGGGACACTCCCAAAGTCACGTTCGCCGACGTCGCCGGTTGCGACGAAGCAAAGGTCGAGCTGCAGGAGATCATTGAGTTCCTCAAGGACCCGCAGAAGTTCACCAAGCTTGGTGGACGTCTCCCAAAGGGCGCGTTGCTCGTCGGTCCTCCTGGAACCGGCAAGACGCTGCTCGCAAAGGCCGTCGCTGGTGAAGCTGGGCGTCCGTTCTTCTCGATGTCGGGTTCCGACTTCGTCGAGATGTTCGTTGGCGTCGGTGCCTCTCGAGTGCGCGACCTGTTCGAGCAGGGCAAGGCGCACGCGCCGTGCATCATCTTCATCGACGAAATTGACGCCGTCGGTCGTCACCGCGGTGCAGGGCTCGGCGGTGGACACGATGAGCGCGAGCAGACGCTCAATCAGCTGCTCGTCGAGATGGACGGCTTTGAATCGAACGATGGCGTCATCCTCATCGCCGCGACCAACCGTCCGGACGTCCTCGATCCCGCGTTGCTGCGCCCTGGCCGTTTCGACAGACAAATCGTCGTCGATTCGCCGGATCTGCGTGGTCGCGAAGGGATTCTCCGTGTGCACCTGCGCAACAAGCCCATCGCTGATGACGTCGACGTCACGGCGTTGGCGCGCGGCACGCCAGGCATGGCCGGTGCGGATCTCGCGAACCTCGTGAACGAAGGTGCGCTGCTCGCGGCGCGCCGCAATCACGAAAAGATCTACATGAACGACTTCGAAGACGCCAAAGACAAAGTCATGTTAGGCGCCGAGCGGAAGTCGCTTGTGATGAAAGAAGAAGAGCGTCGCCTAACGGCGTACCACGAAGCCGGACACGCCGTCTGCGCGATGATGGTGAAGGGGAACGATCCTCTCCATAAGGTGACGATCGTCCCGCGCGGTCGTGCGTTAGGCCTCGCCTTCACACTTCCCGAAGACGACCGCGTGTCGGTTACGCGAGAACAGATTGAAGCTCGGCTCGCGATGGCGTACGGCGGCCGTGCAGCCGAAGAGTTGATCTTTGGTCATGAGCGTGTCACGACGGGGGCTGCCAGCGACATCCAGCAGGCGACCACCATCGCGCGACGGTACGTCACGCAGTGGGGGTTGAGCGAGACCGTCGGGCCGATCCTGGTCGGCGACCAGGAGCACGAAGTATTCCTCGGTCGCGAGCTCGTCAATCGGCGCGAAGTCTCCGAGCAGACCGCACAGCTCGTGGACGCGGAAGTGAAGCGAGTGATCGACGATGCTTTCCGGCGCGCAAAGTCCGTGCTTACTGAGCACCTCGAGTTGCTGCACAAAGTCGCGTCGTCGTTGCTCGAGCGCGAAACGCTAACGCGGGACGATATCGAGCTTCTGCGCAAGGGTCAGGCATTGCCGCCGCGACAGCCGGCTCCGCCGCTCCCGTCGACGCCGGTGGCTCCGCCGCCGATTGCGTCAACGCCAAAACCGTCGGCGCCACCTCTGCTCGGTGAACCGGGAGTGAGTCCGGCTTAACCGCAGGTCAAAGGTCAAAGGTCAAAGGAACGGCGTTAGGCATGTGTCTAGCGCCGTTCTGCGTTGAGACCCCGAACTCGGTTAGTGCTCGATGTCTTCAGTCTCGCCGCCTCGGGCCGGCGCGCCACCGATTTCCGGATGCCGGATTTCTCCGCCCAGCGTCGCGGTGCGAGCGAAGAGCAGTGAGGAGCCGAGTAGAAGGACAAGCATGAGTGCTCGAGCGCTGCCGCTGATCACCCGGCCACGAACGAATAGGAGCAACGCGGCCGACACGGCGCCGACGACGCCAAGACCGATTGTCGCCAATCGGGCGGCCTCCTCGTGCGGCTCGATCGCGCTCTCACGGGCCCCAGGGTATCCCTCGAGAATCTCTTCCGCTGGCTCACCCGTTAACATCACGGCGACTGCTGCCAGGGCGCACAATACGGTGAG
>JBFMFA010000788.1:0-2234 GCA_040753195.1 Gemmatimonadota bacterium
GAGTTCCGTCGCAAAGCCATAGATCGCGCCCCCGTGCCTAACCACGCGCGCACCATCCGACTCGCCGATCGCGAACCCGAGACCGAAACCGGTGCGCGTCCCTGGAGCCGCATATTGCGGGGTCCACATCGTGTCCAGCGACGAGTGCTTGAGTACTCCCTCGCCGCCGCGCAGCAGCGCACGGATGAACGTCGTCATATCCAGCACCGATGAGTACATGCTCCCCGCCGGTGCCATCCCCAACTCGAACGTTGGTGCTGTGAACGACGTTCCGTGCAGCGACCACATTTGGGCGCGACTCAGTCGCTCGCGCACACTCGGCGCAGGCTCGAACGCGCTGTGACGCATGCCGAGCGGGTCGAGCACCGCACGCTTCACATAGTGCGCGAAGGGTTCTTTGCGCAATGCTTCGAGTACATAGCCGACCACTGCGATGCCGGCGTTGGAGTATTTCGTTGTCGACTCGGGCGGAAACACCAGCGCCGTACGAGTGAGACTGCGTACCGTCGCACCTAACGATGTACCGCTGCTGTCGAAGTAATGGCCCGCGGGGGGCTCGCGCACGAGGCCGGACCTGTGCGCCATCAACTGACGCAGCGTGATCGGCTTTCCGTACGGGTTGCGGGGCGCGAAGCCCGGGACGTACTGGCTGACGTCAGCGTCGAGCGAGATCTCACCGCGCTCGACGAGCTGCATAACGGCGATGTCGGTGAAGAGTTTGGAGACCGAGCCGATGCGATAGACCGTTTCCGCCGTCGCGCGAACGCCCTTCGCGGAGTCGGCCCAGCCGAACCCGCGCGCCCACACGACCCGCTGGCTGTCCACCAGAGCGATCGAAAGCGCCGGAATGCTCTTGTCTCGCATTTCGTGCGCGATCATGGATTCGAGTTGCTGAACAACGGCCGCATAACGCGGCGGAGGCTCAACAGTCGCCTGTGCGCCGGCCGCGGCGGCGATCGACAGGCAAAATGAACACCTAACGAGCCATTGCGTGGCTCGCATGCTCACGGCGAGCGCGCTGCGACCACGCTCGGCGCGGGGCTGCGGCGGCGACGCCAGACGAGGTATGCCGGTGCGCCCAGCGCCACGATCAACAGTCCGAGCACGACGTCGCGCGGGGTCGTGACGATCGTGTTCCCGACGATTGCCGCCGCCGCCAGCGTGAAGAAGATCGGCGTCCATGGATAACCCGGCACGCGGAACGGACGCGCCGCCTCGGGTCGCTTGCGACGCAGCGCAATCACCGCCATCGCACCCAGTGCGTAGAAGATCCAGCCGATGAATACCACGTACGTCAGCAGCTGCTGAAACGTACCGGTCGCCGCGAGCAGCATCGCCCAGCCGGTCGTCACGACGATCGCGAACGCCGGCGTGCCGTAACGTGGGTGCACCTCGGAAAGCTTGGAGAAAAACAGACCATCGCGAGCCATCGTGTAGTACACGCGCGGCGCCGTGATCATGATCGACAGCGCCGCGCTGAACATCGAGATCATGATCGCCGTGGCCACCAGGCGCCCCGCCGTCGGACCCACCACCGTGGTCACCGCTTCGGCGGCAACACGCTCGGACGCTGCGACGCGGGCGCCACCTAACGCGGCTACGTAGGCGATGTTGGCGAGAACATACAACGCGATCAGAATCAGCGTGCCGAGGATGAGCGCGCGCGGGAAGCTGCGCTGTGGGTCGAGCGCCTCACCGGCGGCGAATGTCGTATACTGCCACCCTTCGTATGCCCAGAGCACCGAGATCATCGCGACACCGACACCCGCCATGAGTGACGGCGTCGCCGTTCCACTTGCCGCGGCGGCGGCCGGACCGCCGTCACCTAACGCAATCAGCAGGCCGCTCATCACGAGAATCGCCGTCACCTTGATCCCGGTTGCCACGTTCTGCAGGGTGGCGCTCTTGCGCGTGCTCAAGACGTTCACGACGCCGAGGATGAGGATCATCGCCACCGAAAACGCCTTCTTTCCAACGGCGCCTAACGTGACGAACTCGCCAAAGTACTGGGCCGCCGCGGCGGCGAGCGTCGCAATGCTCCCCGTCGCGAGCACGAGGAGCAAGGTCCACCCGTACAGAAATGCGGGGAAAGGCCCGAACGCGTCCCGCAGATACGAATAAAGCCCACCGGAGCCTCCATCCATGGCGCCCAGCTCGCCGTACGTGAGGGCTCCCAGGAGGGAGAGTACACCCCCGATCACCCAGATCGACAAGGCGAGCGGCATCGAGCCACC
>JBFMFA010000789.1:0-2234 GCA_040753195.1 Gemmatimonadota bacterium
GAGGACCTCGCGCCGTAGGCGTGGATGCGCCTTGCCACAGATGCAGCGCGGCATAGCTGCGCCATGGCCGCCACGACTCTGATAGCTCGTCGGCGCGGGCCGCCGTGACATTGCCCAACGCTTTTCGCAGTGCGACGTCTTCTTTTGGAAACGCGTCCGGCCAGCGCAGCGCGCGCATGGCGATGTACTGCGCGGTCCATGCGCCAATGCCGCGAATAGACATCAGCTGCGCCACGCTGGTCTCGGGATGAGAGCCGGCCTCCAGCGTTAGGCGCCCGCTGGTGATCTCCTGAGCCAACGAAATGATCGTTGCCGCACGCATCGCCGTGATCCCGAGTGACGCGATGTCGGACACGGCGAGTACCGCTATGCGCTCCGGCGTGGGATGCAGGAGCGTGAGGTTTTCGTGCGGCGTCGCGATCGGCGTGCCGAACGCCGCGACGAAGCGCCCTGCCAACGTCGTCGCGCCTTTCACTGTCACGAGTTGCCCGAGAACCGCACGCACGGCCAGCTCGAATGAGTCGAAGGCGCCCGGCACGCGAAGGCCGCTCCGCGTGGCGATGCGACGACGCAAAAGCGGATCGCGCGAAAGGTGCGCCTCGATGAGATCGGGATGCGCATCCAGGTCGAACAGATTGCGCAAGCGACCGAGCAGCGCAGGGAGGACGGGGGCCAGGGTTGGTGCCATCTGCACCAACAATGCGCGACGCTCCGCGGTGTGACGCACGCGCAGCCAGCCGGTTCGTGTGCCTAACGAAACTGTGCGCAAATAGGCGTCGTCGGTGACGTGCTCCACACCGGTCGTCGCGCGCGCCCGAAGGAATTGCAGCAACGCTGCCCAATCGAGCGGTGGACGGTAGTGGAGCTGCAACTCCAGCGGCGTCTCCGTGATCGACCCTGCCGCGCTCGTGCGAGCCGTTTTGCGAAAATGCGTCGGGGGCAACCCGTACCTGCGGCTAAACGCGTCGTTGAAGCGCCGCACACTGGCGAAGCCGCTTGCGGAGGCGACGTCGATCATCGGCAGCTGGGTCTCGGTCAACAGCTGCTTGGCCCGCAAAAGCCGTCGCGTGAGCACCAGCTCGATCGGAGAGACGCCGAGTTCTTTGCGGACGATGCGGCGGATCTGGCGCGAGCTCCAGCCGAATCGACGCGCGACGTTCTCGAGACCGGCCCCTCCGTCGAGCATCCCCTCGTCGATGCGCTGCACGAGAAGCGCAGCTATCCGCCTGGCGTCATCCACCGGAGCATTCCCTGGTGCAAGCTCAGGGCGGCAGCGCAGACACGGACGAAAGCTCGCCTTCTCGGCTGCTTCGGCGCTGGCGAAGAAGCGGCAATTTGCGGCCTTGGGTGTTCGCGCGGTGCAGACCGGGCGACAGTAGACGCGGGTCGACGTTACACCCACATAAAAAACGCCGTCAAATCGCGCATCTCGCGCGACGAGTGCGTTGTACAGCGCCGTGGTGTCGGAAACCATGCGAGCCAATTTATGGCCGAGCGTGAGCCTTTCTAGCCATTTTCGGACAATCGTACAGGAGATGGCAGCGATGGCCGAAAATGGCGATTGTCCCCGGTCGCGAGCGCGTAGGATTGCGTGTCCCCAACGGTGACACCGATGACCACTGACCAAGTACTGCAGCGTCTCGAGAACGCCTGGAAGGCGTTCGAGGACTCGTATGCAGGCCTAACGAGAAAGCAGCTGCTGATTCCCGGCGTCACCGGGAAGTGGTCGGTACGCGACATCATCGCGCACGTCACCTGGTGGGAGGAAGAAGCACTCAAGCATCTTCCGGTCGTGAAAGACGGTCGCCGACCGCCGCGTTATTCGGTGCAATACGGTGGAATCGACGCGTTCAACGCGTTGATGACCGAGCGGCGCGACGGGCTGTCGCTCGACTCGGTGCTGCGCCTCCATAACGAGGTTCACGCACGCCTTATTGCCTATGTGCGCGCTGCCCCGGCGGCGTTGTATGCCCGCGAGTCACGCTTCCGGCGACGTCTCAGGCTGGACACCTACGGGCATTATCCCATCCACACCAGAGCCATTCTCGCGTGGCGCGAGCGTTCACGGCACGGAAGCGGAACCGGCAAGTAATTCCGTGTGAGCGCGGACCCGAGTCGTTATTAGGAATTACTCACACACGCACGGTCGTCGCTTTTCTGTTTCGTAGGCACAACCAATCGCTGCGCCCGCGCGACGCATTGTTCATTGGAATCTTCTCATAAGTGGCGTTTTT
>JBFMFA010000790.1:0-2232 GCA_040753195.1 Gemmatimonadota bacterium
CCGAGGAGACGGCGCCGCGCCTCTTCTCGCGGCTCGCCGCGGCGATCACCGCGCTCATCGCCGACCCCGGCTTCCAGCTCTCGCCGGAAGGCTACGATCAGCTGGCGGTCGAGCACGCGACCTTCAGCGGCATCTTCTCCGCCAGCGTGTTCGAGAACTCGGACACCCTCCTGCAGCAGCTGAGCTCCGCCGTTTCCGGGAACCCTCTCAAGCGGGAGTTCACGGGAACGCAGAACGTCGTAAAGCTGCTGATGGCGTACTCGCTCGAGTCCGAGCTCGACATTGATTTCGAGGCCATCTTCCGCGCCGCGCCGCGGCTCGCATTGCCCGCGTTCCTGGCGATGCTCGCGACGAGGACCGTCATGTCGCCCGCCGCGCACCGCCGGCGCGAGAAGCTGCTCACGCTCGGGCCGCTGTTCGAGCAAGTGGAGATCAGCGACGGCATGCTGCTCGCGATCTCGGACGCGTACATGTACTGCAGCTACGCGACGAGCGACACGAAGCACCACATCAAGCGCAGCTTCAACAAGATGCTCCGGCGGCGCATGGAGTCGCTGGTCGGTCTGCCGCAATTCCCTGCGAAGCGCGAGCTCAAGAAGAAGCCCGTGATCATGGTGCCGATCGAATGGTTCGCGTCGCACCACGCCATGTACCGCTGCTATGCGCCCTCGATCGGGCGCCTGCGGGAGCACTTCAAGCTCGTCATGATCGGCCGCGACAAGGAAATGGACGCGAAGGCGAAGGAGCTATTCGACGAGGTCATCGAGTTCAAGGAGCAGAAGCTGTCGGTTTCCTGGTGCGTCGACCAGATCCGCGCGGTCGCGCCGGACATCATCTATTTCCCCAGCGTCGGCATGGCGCCCTGGTGTGTGGCACTTTCGACTGTCCGGCTTGCGCCGATTCAAGTCGCCACGCTCGGGCATCCTGCGAGCACGCAGTCGGAAGCCATTGACTACATAGTCATTCCGTCGAGCTGTCCGAGCGTGCCCGCGTGCTTTACAGAGACGGTGGTGCTCTGGGAAGGTTTGGGTCCGATGGTTATGCGATCGGATGCTGAATTCCCGGCGTCCGCGAAGCAAACTGCCGAAGGCGTCGTTCGAGTCGCGGTACCGTCGATGGTTTGCAAAGTGACAGCGCCCTTTTTAGCCATGTGTCGGAGAATCTCTACGCTAAGCAAAAGTCCCCTGGAGTTTCATTTCTTCCCGAATATGGTTGGACTTGCTTGGTACGAGACCACCAAGCACATACGCAAGTGGCTCCCCGGCGCTGTCGTCCACTTGCGAACGGGCTACAACGACTATCTGCAGCGAGTATCCCGTTGCCACATTCACTTGAGCACTTTCCCGTTCGGGGGAACCAACAGCAATCTTGACTCGATGCGTCTGGGCATACCGATGGTTTCAATGCATGGGAGAGAGGTTCACGGTCAACTAGACGCCGCGATGATGAGGCATGCCCAAATGCCTGATTCGCTAATCGCGAATAGCGTCGAAGAATACGAACGTATCGTGCTTCGCCTAGTTGCGAATGTTGACGAGCGCGAGAAGCTGGCCAAGCAGCTCCGTGAGTACGATATCGAGAGAGCTTTCCTCGACCAAGCTGGCCATCCCTACGCTGAGGATTTTCTGCACCTGTTTCGGTGGATCTACGCCATGCACGAGAGAATACAATCGAGTGGCCGCCGGTACTGGACCCTCGACGACAGGCGCCAAGCATTTCCAGAGTCTGCTCGCTGAATATTTGAAGCGAGCGCCGTCGTAAAGCGAGTCGATACGTGGATAGCATGCACCACGCGATTCTCGTTACGGTGGGGTACGCGGCGCGATCCGATCGAGACAGAGTGACGAGAGTTAACGAAAAATCGCAAGGCCAAAACCGTCTTTGCTAAAACGGTTTCCGCAGTAGAGCATGTACCGCCGTGCGCGATGATCAAATACGTGCGGATAAGCAACCATTTCAGAATCCCAGCCGCTGGCAGACGCCTCGATACCGGCTTCGTCGTCCCGCCGGCTCCAATGGTATCCATCTGCGGATTCGGCGTACCCGATTCGGTAGCTGAACGTCCTGCCGCGGTAGCAATACCACATTCTGTATCGATCGGGATCCCTTATGACGCATGGCCGTGCGATTGCGACCTCCTCCGAATGCTGAAAATCGATACAAACATGCCCGTCGGGTCGCCAGCGCACGCCGTCGTCAGATTCTGCATAGCGGATGTTGTAACGTGACTGA
>JBFMFA010000791.1:0-2231 GCA_040753195.1 Gemmatimonadota bacterium
TCGGTGTCTGGAGCGGTGTATTACACCGCTTCACGGACGGCTGGAGGGTCGTGCATTCGCACTCCAGCGACCGGCGTTAGGTCACCAGGTCAGCGGCGGCACGCCGACTGAGCGCCGAGCCATTGGGTGGCCCGCTCCAGAGCGCGGTCGGGCGTGTCATCGGCAGGAGAGGCGAGATATTCGTCAGGCGTTAGGCGTATTCCATACTGCTTGCCAGTGCGGTCTTTGCTGAAGCCAATGGTGACCACCATGTTGGCGCCGTCGCGCAGACGGTACCCGCTGTTGATCGTCGCGTACCCGGCCGTGCTGTCGCCGAAGGAGCGCACGTTAGGCCGTCCCATGAACGCGATCGCTGTCGCTTCCCCGGAGCTTCCTGTCGTCCGCCCAATGAGCAGCGCGACGGGGGCATATCTGTCGCGTAGCACAGGTGCTGGGCGCGAACCGCGCACCGCCCAATCGGGCATCGTATCGGGTCCGGACCAGGCAGCCCCCGCTTTGTAGCGCCACGGCGTGTCGCGTTGCCCCGCAACGACAAAAGAGCCGAAGATCGAGTCGCCCAGTAGCGCTCCGACCCCGGCGAGCATGGGCCATATGTTTCCGCCCGGATTGGCGCGCAGATCTACCATCCAGCCGCACGCGCCGGCGCGTTGCTGTTCGCTGACAAACATCTGCAGTGAGTCGACGAACGATGCGCGGCTGCGCCCGATCCCCGGGACGCGCACGTAGCCGAAGCGGCCGTCGACGAGGCGGCCCGCGAGGCCAGGCGGTCGCGCCGTGGACTGCGCGTTAGGCGCAGCAGGCGCGCGCGCCGGCTCGGGCGTTTGCAGAAAGCTGTGCCGATCGATCTGTTGCAGCGCCCACTGCAGCGCGGGCCATGTTTCCGCTGTCGTCTGCGCCCCTAACGTGCGCGCAAACACCGAGTCGCGCAGCCCTCTCCAGTCCACGCTATCGCGCCTGAGCGCGACGCGCTGCAGCGTATCGAGCGCCTCTTCCATGTATCGCTGGACAGAATCGGCCGTGCGCCGCACTTGCGCCGTGCCAGCGCTCGGCGCAGCCGTGATCGCACCTGCAAACAGCACACAATGCATCACATAGACGCGCACGTCTCTCCCCCAGGTCGGGACCGACTCCGGTCAATCAGTAGATGCAATTGCGTGAAAAAACGTTGGCAGCGGTGCGGCGCGCGTGGACCGGATCTCCGCTCTCGGATCAGAATAGGACCCACGCAACCGAAAACGCGATTGCCGTGTCCAACCGCGTTCCCCTTCCGGAGACATGAGATGCACCGTCGTTGGCTGCTGTGCGCGATCACGATTTGTTTCGCGCGGGCGCTGGTTCCGAGCAGCGCGTCCGCTGCGCAGGGTCTAACACTCGCCGAGATCATTGCACGCAATGCCGACGCGATGGGCGGGCGCGAACGCCTGGATTCGCTGCGCTCAGTGGTGACGCTACGCACGCCAACGTCCCTCACGTCACTCAAGCTCCCGCATTTTGTGCTCGTCGAAGGCTACGACTCTACCGGCGCGGTGTCATACGCCGAAGGGTACAACGGGAACCAGGCCTGGGAGCAAACGAGGAAGGACAGCGCGCGCCGCGTCGTCAGCGGCCGGCCGGAAGTGGCGCTGCGCCGCGTCGTGCAATGGCCTAACAACCTGGTTCCCTTGTACCGTGTCGCCGAGTTCGGACACACGCTGGCATTGGAAGGCCGCGAGCGTATCGACTCGGTTCAATACTACAAAGTGCGCCTAACGCTAAGCGATGGTTTTCAGCGCTGGTACTACATCCACCCGACGACATTTCTCATCGAGCGTGCGCGCGACACGCGCGAGCTGCACGCCAACGACGGCAACACCCGCGAAATCGAAACCGTTTTCACCGACTACAGAGTGACCGGCGGCTACCGCTTTGCTTTCACGGTGTTCGAGCGCGATGTGCGCACCGGCGAACGCCTTTTCGGTCGCACCGTGCTCGGGATCTTCCCCAACGCGACCATTCCCGACACCCTCTTCGACCCGTCGAGCAGGTCGGACTTTTCGCGTCTGCTGGCATACAGACAGCGCGTTCGCGGGGAAGGGGCGGGTTCCAAAGCTGCTCAATAGTCGACAGAAGCACGCGACATACCGTAAACTCAAGGGTGCTTTGTGTTGTCGAATACCGAGGTATCACCCATCGAGGACTGTATGATCAAACGCGGACTGCTGGCATTGGCAATCGCAATAACGGCTCTCACT
>JBFMFA010000792.1:0-2231 GCA_040753195.1 Gemmatimonadota bacterium
ATGAGGTGCGCCAGTGTCTCCTGGCTGAAACCCGTGCCCGTGTGTCCCGCGTAGACCAGCCCTCCATCCTTCCAATAGCCGAGCAGCAGCGCACCGAAGTGCTGCCGCGATCGCCGCGGCTCCGTCCAGCCGCCAATGACGAACTCTTGTTCGCTGACGACCTTGAGCTTGAGCCAGTCTCTGGTCCGGACGCCCGGTCGATAGATCGAATCCGCGCGTTTGGCGATGAGTCCTTCCCACCCGCGCGCAGCGGCGCGTTTCAGCAACGAGGCTCCGGTTCCCTTCAACGTCTCGGCGAGGCGAACGCCGACTGGTGGGTGATCGCGCAGGAGACGTTCGAGCCTAACGCGGCGCGCGTGCCACGCTGCATCGACGAGCCGGTCATCCCCGTCTACCAGAACGTCGAAGGCGACAAAATCAACGGGCGACGATCTGGCGAGACGCGCGACGACCGTCATGTCCTCCACGTGCCAGCGTGATTGCAGCGCCTGGAAGGTGCTCGCTGCGCCGCGTGCACGCCGGCGAACGATGATCTCACCATCCAGGATGAACGACCGCCGCCGCCGGCGCGCCAATTCGCCGAGGCCGTGCACCACCTCCGGAAACTGCGGGGCGCGATCGATCCCGTTGCGCGTGATAAGCCTCACGCCGTCGCGCGTCGCGAACGCGAGCACGCGCATGCCATCGTATTTCGGTTCGAAGATCCACGCGTCGCCAATCGGAACCGCGCTCGCCGTGCTCGCGAGCATCGGCGCACTGCCGCGGGATGTCGCTGGCACTCAGACGTTAGGCACTGCGCCGTCGACGCGTGGCCTTGGCGGTCGTCTTCGCCGCCACGCGCTCCTTTGGCGCGCGGGCTTGCTTGAGGCTTTCCTCGAGCTTGGCCATGAGGTCGAGCACTTTGCCGTCACCACGCGGCTCGGGCTTCGGCAGATCCGCCTTCCTCCCCCCGGCCTTCGCTTCGATGATGCGCAGCAGATTCTCGCGGTAATGGTCCACGTATTTCTCAGGCTCGAACGGACCGTGCAGCGTCTCGACGAGTTTCTGCGCCATCTCGATTTCCTTCGGCTTTGCTTCACTCGCTGGGGGGAAGTTGTACTCGCTTGCGGGGACGATCTCGTTCGCGAAGCGCATGAGATCGACGACGATAGCGTCCCCCGCCACGTGCAGGCCGGCAAGGTGCTGCTTCTGCCGAAGAATGATGGTGCCGATGGCGACGACGTTTCGCTCACGCATGGCCTCGCGGAGCACGGCGTACGCTTTGGTGCCGCCTTGTGTCGGGACGCTGAAATACGGCGTCTCGAAATAACGCGGGTCTATTTCATCGGCGTCGACAAAGTCGCTGATGTCGATACGGTCCGATTTTTCGATGGCGGCTGTTTTGAAATCCTGATTCGTGAGGACGACAAACTCGCCCTTCTCGTATTCGTATCCCTTTACGATCTCGTCCCAGGCAACTTCCTTCGCGTTGTCTTCACGCACGCGATGGTACTTGACCGGGGTGTTGTCCTTCTTGTGCAGGAGTCGAAATGAGATGTGATCGGAGCGCACGGCGCTGCGTAGCTCGATAGGGACGTTTACGAGCCCAAACGCGATCGATCCTTTCCAAATAGCGGCCATGCGGAGTTGGCGTGCGAGACACATGCCACGGAAATGCGGGCTCAACCACGCACTATGGCCCTTCGGGTTCCTCGGCGGGGCGTTCGCGTCTGTTGTGTGCGTTCATCGCCGCGATGATCCCGTCTCGCGCCCAGATCTCCACCGCGTCGGCGAGTTTGGGGAGCAGCTCATCGACCACTTCGCGCTCCGACTTGTTGAAGCGCGACAGCACGAAATCGGACAGATCGCCGACGTCGTGCTCCGGTTTGATGCCGATCCGCAGCCGCGCGTATTCACGACTGCCTAACGCCGCCTCGACACTCTTGAGTCCGTTGTGCCCGCCGGCACTGCCCTGTGCGCGCAAGCGGTAGCGGCCAAGCGGCAGCGCAACTTCGTCGACCACCACGAGAAGATCGTTCGTTGCGGACCATCCCTCGCGACGCAGGTACGGACGCAGGACCTGGCCGCTCAGGTTCATGTACGTGAGCGGCTTTATGAGCCTAACGCGCGTGTTGCCGAGTCGAGCGTCGGCGACGCGCGCCTCACCATCGCGGCGCGCGTCGTCGATGTGCCAACGCCGTGCGAGGAAGTCCAGCAGCATCCAACCCACGTTGTGCCGCGTCGCTTCGTAC
>JBFMFA010000793.1:0-2216 GCA_040753195.1 Gemmatimonadota bacterium
ATAAGCGCCCGCGGTCTCCCACACCCAGTATTTCGTCACCAGGCTCATGGCAGGATCCAGCGCCAGGTCCCAGCTCAACAGGACGAAGGAGCCTAACAAGATCTTTTGAAGTCGCTGCTGCGGCCCCGGGAAGCGGTGCCGCGCGATCGCATAGGACGGCAGCGCCATGAAAAACCACGACAGCGGGATCAGTAGCGGCACATGTCCCAGCACCTTGAATCCCAACCCGTCGGTGTAGCGGTACGGGCCGAATGGCAGGCCGAGCGTCGTCCCCGCCAGCTCGCTGCCTAACGAAATCACATAGACCGCGACAAACGCCGGGAGCCAGCGATTCCCCGCGTGGCGCAGCAGGAAGAGCGCGATCGCCGCAAACGCCACGAGGATTTGTAGCCGCGGCGCCAGAATGAACATCTGGCCGTACGTGCGCGCCGCACCCGGAATGCTATTGAGCAACTCTGGTCGCAACGTGAACGTTGCAAATCCCACCAGGGCGACCGCGGACACGCAGTGCAAAACGATCAGCAAAACTCTATTGCTCACTAGATTATGTCCATATAACTGACATACAATATGGACAGAAGCCGGACAGTCGGCAACGGGTGTCCCGGCATCTTCACGACTTCTCTCACCTTTCAATGCGACACGCCGTCGTCATCGGAGCGGGGTTGGGCGGCTTAGCCGCCGCCGTCCGCCTGCGCGCCATGGGTTGGGACGTTCAGGTGCTGGAGGCACTCGATCAGCCCGGCGGGCGGGCGCGCGTATTCGCGCGCGACGGCTTCACCTTCGATGCGGGCCCGACGGTCCTCACGGCCCCGCACCTGATCGCTGAGCTATTCGAGTTGGTCGGGCGCGATGCGCGCGACTACTACCGCTTGGTTCCGGTCGATCCGTATTACCGGATCGTCTTTGCGGACGGCGGCACCTTCGACTACGTCGGTGACGAGGAGCGTCTGCTGCAGCAGATCGCGCAGTTCAATCGGCGCGACGTCGACGGATACCGGCAACTGGCGCGCAAAGCGGAACGCATTTTCGATGTGGGCTTTACGCAACTGGCTGATCGACCATTCGATCGCCTTTCAACCATGTTGCGCGTACTCCCCACGATGGTACGTCTGGAGAGCTGGCGCAGCGTGCACGGTCTTGTGGCGCGGCACATCCGCGATCCGCGCCTGCGGCAGGCGCTCACCTTCGAACCACTGCTGGTTGGCGGCAATCCGTTCAGCACTTCGTCGATCTACTTCCTGATTCACTGGCTTGAGCGCAAGTGGGGCGTGCACTTTGCGTTAGGCGGCACCACGTCGATCGTCAAAGCGTTGACCCGGCTGCTCCATGAGCTGGGCGTACACGTTAGACTCTCGACACCCGTGCAGGAGATTGTGGTGACAGACGGCCGAGTGGTTGCCGTTCGCACGGATTCCGGCGAATCCATTGCCTGTCAACTCGTTGTCAGCAACGCCGATCCGTCGTTCACATATACCCGGCTTCTCCCCGCCTCCGCTCGGCGGCGCCACAGCGATTACGCAGTCGCGAAGGTGCGCCAGTCGATGAGCCTCTTCGTCGGTTACTTCGGCGCGAACCGCACGTACGACGATCTGGCGCATCACACGATCCTCCTGGGACCGCGTTATGAGGGGCTGCTGAACGACATCTTTCGCCGCCGCGTGTTGGCGGATGACTTCTCGTTGTATTTGCACGCACCGACGCGTACCGATGCCTCGCTGGCGCCGCCGGGCGCGGAAGCCTTTTACGTCTTGTCGCCGGTGCCTAACACCAGGTCGGCCGTCGACTGGCGTACGAGCGCAGAGCCGTATTTCAAGAAGATCCTCGAATCGCTGGAGCAGCGTCTGCTCCCGGGCCTTCAGACGTCGCTTCGAACGACATTGTGCATAACGCCAAATGATTTCCAGGACACATTACGATCTGTCGACGGAGCGGCCTTTGGTCCCGAACCGCTCCTGACGCAATCGGCGTGGTTTCGCTATCACAACCGCTCCCCGGACGTCCGCGGCCTCTTCTTTGTGGGGGCCGGCACGCATCCCGGCGGCGGAGTGCCCGGCGTCCTGTGCTCGGCAAAGGTTCTCGAGCGCATTGTGCCACGTCCCTCCGCCTAACGTGCGATCAATCGTCGCTCTGACGCATCGAGCGCAAAGCCCGCAACGCGCGGCGAAATGCCGGCATGTCACCAATCACGCGCGTGCCGGCGCCGGCCAGTCGCT
>JBFMFA010000794.1:0-2210 GCA_040753195.1 Gemmatimonadota bacterium
CTTCCCCGTGCCGGCCTCGGTGGTAGACGCGCTGAAAACGCACGCCCACGCCAACGAGTACCTGCCTGTCAAAGGTCTGCCCGAGTTGCGCCGCGAATTCGCGGCGCACCATCGACGGCGCCACGCGCTCGACGTGAGCGGCGACGACATTCTGATAGGTCCCGGGTCCAAGGAGCTCATTTTCCTGACGCAGCTCGTGCTGGACGCCCAGCTCATCGTGCCGTCGCCGTCCTGGGTGTCGTACGTGCCCCAGGCGCGCCTGGCGGGCCGCCGCGCGACGTGGATTCCGACGCGGCGCGAGGATGACTGGCACCTAACGCCTAACGTGCTGGGCCACGCGCTGGAGCGTGCGCAGCCTGGCGCGAAGTTGCTCATCCTCAACTCGCCGAGCAACCCGAACGGCTATCGCCTCGAGGCGGTCGTGCTGGACGGGCTCGCCCGCGTGGCGCGCGACCACGGACTCATCGTCATCGCCGACGAGATCTACGGCCTGCTCGATCACAGGGGAGACGCCGCGTCGTTTGCCACGTTCTACCCGGAGGGCACCATCGTCAGCTCGGGGCTCAGCAAATGGTGCAGCGCCGGCGGCTGGCGACTGGGGACGTTTGCCTTTGCCGCGCAGCTTCGCTGGCTCCTCGACGCGATTGCCGTCGCCGCGAGCGAGACGTTTTCGGCGGTCAGCGCGCCGATTCAGTACGCCGCGATCACCGCGTTTCGCGGCGGCCCGGCCATCGATGCGTACTTGCGGGACGCGCGCGCCATTCTGCGCACGTTAGGCACGCGCTGCGCCGCGACGCTGCGTGAAGCGGGAGCGGCTGTCGAGGCCCCCCACGGTGGCTTCTATCTGTTCCCGGACTATACGCCGATCGAAGCGCGCTTCCACCGTCGTGGGATAACGAGCGCCTCGGAGTTGTGCCGTCGCCTGCTCGACGAAACGGGCGTTGCGACGCTCCCCGGCTCCGCATTTGGACGGCCGGAAAGTGAGCTCACACTACGCCTTTCGTACGTCGACTTCGACGGCGCAGCCGCGCTCGAAGCGCTGCGTCAGTCAGGACGCGCCGACGTCGACGACGCCTTCCTCGAGCGGCATTGTGGTCGGGTCCTTGACGCGATTGACACGATGGCGCGCTGGTCCCGCGGCGACGCCTAACGAACTAGCGTTGCGGCCGCCCCGGCGGAGTCTCGCTCGTGAACACGTCCCGGTTGATCTGGATATACTGCTTCAGATTCCCTGGCACGTCCTCTTCCGGAAAAATCGCCGTAACCGGGCACTCCGGCTCACACGCGCCACAATCGATGCATTCGTCCGGGTGGATATACAGCATTTTTTCGCCTTCATAAATGCAGTCGACCGGACAGACGTCGACGCACGATCTATCCTTCGTTCCGATACAGGCTTCGGTGATGACGTAAGGCATGAAAGTGGAGCGGCGGTGGTAGTGGCTTGCTAAGATAGCCGTTACTCAAGGACGGTAGAAGTCGCTCGAAACGCACGCCGCACGACTGGACAGGCCTCGGCGACTACGCTAAAACCCCCGCGTGAAGCTCATCGTCAATGGTCGCGAACGCGACGTCGCTGCCGATGGCGCCGTGACACTGCTCAGCGTCCTGCGCGTGCAGCTGCACCTGACTGGTGCCAAACGCGGCTGCGACCGTGGGGAGTGCGGCGCCTGTACGGTCCTCCTCGACGATGAAAACGTATATAGCTGCCTGACGCTCGCGGCGTCGTGTGAAGGGCGTCGCGTAACAACCATCGAGGGACTGGCCAGCGGCGACGAGCTGCACCCGCTCCAGGACGCATTCGTGGCGCATGATGCCGTGCAATGCGGTTTCTGCACTCCTGGGCAGGTCCTCGCCGCGCTCGCACTCCTGCAGCGCGATCCGGCACCGACCGAGGAACGCATCGCCGGAGCGATGAGCGGGAATCTCTGCCGCTGCGGCACCTATCCGAAGATCGCGCGCGCGATTCAGTCTGCGGCCGAGGCAAGGCGTGCCTAACGAACGCAAGCGGTATGTGTCTACCGTCGTCGAGGTGGAGGGTCGCGACGAACGCAAAATCGTCGAGACGCCCGCGTTCGACGTACCACCGTGGCCTGCCGGTGCCGAGCTTCACATCGTCGGCAAGCGTCTGACGCGCATCGACGCCGCCGCAAAAGTCACCGGCCGCGCCACGTACACGAGCGACGTATCGATTGCCGGCATGTTGCACG
>JBFMFA010000795.1:0-2210 GCA_040753195.1 Gemmatimonadota bacterium
CGCCGGGGGAGCGGCGACGCTATCTCGATGTGCTGCTGGCTATGACAGACCGCCGCTACCTCACCGCCCTGCAGCACTATCGCGCCGCGCTTGTTAGGCGCAATGCCACGTTGCGTCGCGCCAGCCGCAGCGAACCGCGTTCCGACAGCGAAATCGGGGTGTGGGATAGCGCGCTTGCAGAGGCTGGGGCGATCATTCGCGCGGCGAGAGCCGGGTGGCTGCGGCGGTACGCAGCGGACGTGGCGGCGTCGTGCGCCGCGATGGGTGAGCGCGAGCGCGTCACGTTGCGATACGCAGCCAAGCCCGAGGTCGCGGCGGACGCGCAGTCCGAGGAGGCCATCGCCGCGCAACTGCTGCGCGCGCTGGAGCAGGACCGACCGCGCGATATCCGCCGGCAACTGACGCACGCCGGTCCGCATCGTGACGATATCGCGATCGCGTTAGGTGGACACGCTATGCGCATCGTCGGCTCGGCCGGACAGCAGCGGACCGTGGCGATCGCGCTGCGCCTGGCGGCGCGGGCCACGCTGACCGATGCCAGCGGTCGCATGCCGATCATGTTGTTGGACGACCCTTTTGCCGAGCTCGACGCCGGACGCACGGCGCGCATTCTCGAGTTGCTGCGCAACGCGGCGGGCGGCGGCATGGGTCAGTTCGTGATCGCCATCCCCAAGGCTGGCGAGTTGCCGCCGGCCCTGGGGGGCTTGCGCCGCCTAACGATTCGAGACGGCGTGGTGGCGGCGTGAAACGCGGCGACAAGCCGGAGCCGGTCCACGAAGTCCTGGGACGCGTCCTGAAGGAACGGGGCTTTGCGAGCCGCCTGGCGCAGGGACGCGTGGTCGTCGCGTGGCCCGACCTGGTGGGTGAGCATATCGCGGCTGTCACAAAAGCCGAAGCCGTGGCAGCGAATGGAGTCCTCGTCGTGAGCGTAAAAACGAACGCGTGGATGACTGAACTGGCGCTCATGGAGCGCGAAATCCTGACCGCAATCAATCGCGCAACGCCGGATAATCCGATCAAAAAGATCCATTGGCAGCTCATGCGCTAAGCCAAAGTCGAACAATCGGTTAGGCGGCTCGGTCTGGGTTGATTTCAGTCCCTGCGACTGGTTAGGTTTGTAGGTCTCAAAAACAACGCGTTTCGGCGTTTTTTCGGCGAGGTCAGAGCGCCCTCTGACCTTCGACCGTTGACCTTTCACCAATCGGTACATGGCCAAGCCCGACGAGAAAAACGGGAAGGGCGGCGCGCACTACGACGCCGGGAACATCCAGGTTCTCAAAGGGCTCGAAGCAGTCCGGAAGCGGCCGGGCATGTACATCGGATCGACGGCGGCACGAGGGCTTCACCACCTCGTTTACGAAGTCGTCGACAACTCGATCGACGAAGCGCTGGCCGGCTTCTGTGACAAGATCTCCGTCACAATCCACAGTGACAATTCGATAACCGTTGAAGACAACGGCCGCGGCATTCCAGTCGACATGCATCCGACTGAAAAAATGCCCGGTGTCGAACTGGCCATGACCGTCCTGCATGCCGGCGGCAAGTTCGACAAGGACAGCTACAAAGTGTCTGGTGGCTTGCACGGCGTGGGCGTATCCGTCGTGAACGCGCTCTCCGAATCACTCAAGGTGTGGATCAGGCGCGACGGCAAAGAGCACTACATGGACTTCGTGCGGGGCATCACGAAGACCAAACTCAGCACGTTAGGCAAAATCGGTGCAAAGGAGCGCGGCACCAAAATCTGGTTCAAGCCCGACACCACGATCTTCACCGAGCTGACGTTCGACTACGCCACGCTGCAGGCGCGCCTGCGCGAGCTGTCCTATCTGAACAAAGGCGTCGTCATCACGCTGACCGACGAACGCGAAGAGCCGGCAAAAACCGAGACCTTCCACGCCAAGGGTGGTCTCAAAGAGATGGTGCAGTTCCTCAACGAAAAGAAAAAGACGCTGCACCCCGAAATCCTTTACGTCGACACCGAGAAAGACAACATCGGCATCGAGCTGGCGCTGCAATACAACGACTCGTATCAGGATCAAGTCTTTTCCTTCGTGAACAACGTCAACACACACGAAGGCGGGACGCACCTAACGGGATTCAAGGCTGCGCTCACGCGTACAATCAACAACTACGCGTCCAAGAACAACTTCCTGAAAAAAGCCGATTTCAGCCTGACGGGCGACGATGTACGCGAAGGCCTCACCGCAATT
>JBFMFA010000796.1:0-2207 GCA_040753195.1 Gemmatimonadota bacterium
CGTCAGATTCAATAGGAGCCGCCCCTATGTTTACGGAAGGCTTGTCAGCGGCCGGGACCATCGTAGCGCCGACTCCCAACGTCATCACGAAGACGGATCTCCAGCGTGCGGTACGGACCTATGAGCTGGAGTATCGCGTGCGCGGCACGGTCACGCTCGCCGGCGGTCCCGCAACGGCGATCCTCAACGGCGGAAGTATTCTCGCGGCGTTTTTGCGGTTAGGCACCGATGAGAACGGGACGCGCTGGATCGACGTCGATCCCTTGCTCGCGTACATCTACCATCAGATGATGACGCAGCAAGACACGGCAAAAAATCGTGTACGCCTAACGAACCCGGCGAACGGGGCGTACGATCTCGAAGAAAGCGTCTTCCTACCCTTCGCCGGCGTCGGGACCGCGGTGCCGAGCGAGACGCTCTACCTCGAACGCGACGCGCGGAAGAACTTCTCGGCCTTCGTCACGCAGGGGCCGGTATCGGTGGTGGGCACGCTCGTGCAGACGCCGGGAACGGCCGTGCTCTCCAACGTCAGCGTCACCGTCACGCAGCGTTATGACACGGATCGCTCGGACGGAACGATCCTGCTGCCCTCGATGCGACAAGAGGAAAAGCAGATCACCGGCGTATCGACCGAGTTCCCGTTCAAGCTGGAGAGCGAAAAGTACCTGCAAGGCTTGATCGTGCAGCAATGGACCACGGGCGCGGGCGAAGTCTCCGACATCATCAACTCGCTGGCGCTCCGAGCGGACGGGTGGGATGGCATCGGACCCTCGCTCGTCGGTTACGAGGAGCTGCAGGCCCGCGCTCAACTGGAATTCTCCGGCTCGGTGGTCGAACGCGGGAACCTGCCCATCTGGTTCCGCAAGGGTGGCCGGCTCTCGAACGTGCTGAACCCGAACGCCCTGGCGAATCTGCGGCTCTTGCTGAATTGCCAGCCGTCGGCGACGGTCGGCGCCGGGACATCCATCGTTAGGGTCTGTTATCTGGAGTTGGAGCGGGTACCGGGCCTCACCGCGGCCACGGTCCCGTATCAGATCTAGCGGTTGCTGCGCCTAACGGGCGGAGCTCACCACGGCCGGGTCGCTCGCGGGGATGAAGCGATCCGGCCCTAACGGGGAGAAGGTTACACATGGCGTTACCGGCGTTCATCGGAGCTGGCGTCTCGATTGTGCAGACGGCGGGGCCGCTCGTTGGCGGTCTGCTGGGCGGCAATCGCAAAGACGTGGAGCGCCTAACGGCGAATAAAACGGCCTACGACGCTGCGCTCGCCGGCGATAACAACGCGCTGCTCTTCCTGAAACAGCGCACGGGTGAGCATGGCGTCGTAACGGTGCCCGGCTACGGTCAGATTGGTGGCTGGGCGACGGACGCGGCGAAGAACGATGCCAAGGTAAAGTACTCGGCGGCGCTCGCTGCACGTCGTGGCGAGACGGCCGTCACCACGGCGACGAGCGGCATCACGAAGGTGGGCGAGTCCATCAAAGAGGCGATTGATGACACAGCGCGCGGCGCTGGCGCAGCGGCCGGGCGGCAAGTGGCCTTCGCCATCGCGGGCGTAGGAGTCGTGCTCGTGCTTGCGTGGTTGTGGACGCGTCGCGGCCGACGCTCGCGTTAGGTAATCGTTATGCCACTCCGCACACCAATTCCGGCGGCGCTCGCGGGCGACCGCTTCAATTTCGGCGCCGGGCAGTCACTCGATTACAACGGCATGGTTGCTCATATCGAGCAGCTCATGGCGCAAGGCGACGTGACAACGGCCATCGGTCGCTCGTTCGATCTCGTGAATGCCTTGCAGGTCGCCGTCGACAACGGCGCGATTGCTGAGGGGGATGCGTTCTGGAACGAAGTGCAGGCGTTTTACGCCGGCGTGCAGGCGTGGGCGCGTGGGCGCACGCAAGCCGGACCCGGTGGGCAAGGCGTGATCGTCACAGCCCCACAACCCGGCGCGCTCACCGTGGAGCAAGCCCTTGCCGCGGGAGCGGCGCAGATCAGTTCCGGCGAAGTCGCACGCGTCTCGGAGATATTCGCCAACGTGCGTGCGAGTGATCTTCGTCCAGGCGAAACGGTGGAAGATGCCGTGGCCCGCTTGCACCGCGAGCAATACGGGTCCGACGCTCCAGCGCATGCGCTCGCGGCGTTGCCAGCCTCGGCACGTGTGCCAGTCGGTCAGTTCGTTAGGCCGGGGGAAACGATGCCGGCGGAAGCGG
>JBFMFA010000797.1:0-2201 GCA_040753195.1 Gemmatimonadota bacterium
GTCGGCGTCGGGGCGTATCTCGCGGTTGCCGATCAGCCGTTCACCATCGGCGCGATCTACCGGCTGATGACGACCGGCGACACGCGGGGCTTTTTCCGCCGCGTTCTTGACGATCGCTCGCTCGTTCTTTCGCAGGGGTGCCGTAATGCGCTCGCAGATTTCACATCGGGCGCGGACAACACGTTCGCCGGCATCGTCCAGACCGTCACCTCCAAATTGAGCCTTTGGCTCAACCCGCGCGTCGATGCGGCAACAGAAGAGTGCGACTTCGATCTGCGCGAACTGCGCACCAAGCCCATGTCGATCTATCTTGGCGTCTCGCCCGACGAACTGGATCGGGTCGCCCCCCTCTATAATCTCCTTTTCCAGCAGCTCGTCGATCTGAACGTGCGCGATCTGCCGGATGAAACCACGCCCCTGAAAATCCTCGTCATTCTCGACGAGTTTGCGCGCATCGGCCGCGCCCAGGTGATCGCCAGCGCCTTCTCCTATGTCGCCGGCTACGGCATCCGTCTTCTTCCGGTGATCCAGTCCCGATCGCAGCTCCGCGCCGTCTATGGCGAGCATGTCGCCAACGAAATCGTCGCCAATTGCGGTGTCGAAGTCGCCTTCACGCCCAAAGAGCTGCGGGTCGCTAATGAGTTATCCGAGCGGATCGGCTACATCGGACAGGAGTCCATCACCAAATCGCTTACGATACACGGCGTCCTCGCCAACCGCTCCAAGTCGATGTCGGACCAGCGCCGTGCGCTCCTGCTCCCGCAAGAGCTGATGCAGTTTCCCGACGACGAACTATTGCTGCTGCGCGGCGGAATCCCGCCGATTCATGGCGACAAAATCCGCTACTATGCCGACAGCCTGTTCCGCGCGCGCGTGCATCCCGCGCCCGTGGTGCCGCAGATTCCGCGAACGCTGCGCGACGATGAGGACCTGCCCGATTGCGTCATGCCGACGTTCGACCAGCTAACCGATCCTGATCCTTTCACGTTCGCGATGGATTGCGTCGTCACCCAAGATCACCCGGACATGCTCATCGACGTGTTGGCCGAGCAACGTGGCAACGAGGTTGTAGGTGTAATCGAACAGGAGCGGTGACATGGTTGAGAATGTCGAAGCGACCGGCGCTGGCAAGGAAGGCGAAAGCCGTCGCCGGCGACCGATGGAAGTGCCTGCTGAGCTGGACTCTCGGTTCCTCCGCGTCGGGAACAAGCTCTATCGCAGCGCGCATGACAAAGAGGCTGTGGCCACACTCACCCCCGATCGGATCAAGGCAAAGGATCGGGACTCACTGCCCGACCTGATCCGGCTCGCCAAGGAAAACGGATGGACATCGATCAAGGTCAGCGGCGATGCCGAGTTTCAGCGCGCCGCCTACCTCGCCGCCTCGGCGCAGGGGATCAAAGTCGATGGCTATAAGCCTGATGAGAAGACCAGGGCTGCGGCTGAACGCGAGCAAGCGCGTCAGGCCGGCACCCCCGACAACCAAGCCCGATCTACGCGAACGGCGAACCAGGCTCGCGATACGAAAGAACAGGCCGAGCCTCGCTCCGATCTGGCCGAGCGCTTCCGTCGGCAGTCTGATGTGCAAAACGCGAAAGACCCCGAGCTGCGCAAGGCGCAAAGCCATGTTGCGCTTGCTATGGCAGTCGCGACCGAACGCTTCCCCGACGATCACGCGAAGCGCCGCGAGTTCGTGGCGGAACGCAAGGAAGAGGTGGCGGCTCGGCTCGGCCGCGGTGAGGCGATCGCCGGCATCGAGGTGAAGACGCGGCAGGAACAGCGCGTTCGCGAGATGGCCCAGGACCAGATATTGCAGAAATCACGATCGAGATGATGACCACATGTGAGATTTGGGGATTGCGGCCACGAAGCTGATAAGCCGCGCGTCGCGCGCGCCAATGCCGACCTCGGCTTTGAACCATTGGCGGTCATCGGCGATTAGATTGACGACTGCGATCGGGGCGCCAAGCGCCTCGGCGGCCAATTTTACAACGTCGTCAAAATCGCTTTCGCGCGCGGTATCGAGAATCTGATAACGCCGAAGTGCCGCAATTCTATCAGTTTCTCGCAAACTCGTACTCACCGCCTCACCGCCCTGCCAATGCAACTTAGCAGACGGTCGAAAAAAATCGAGAATTTGCGCTGCCGATGCCTCATCTCAGCGCCGCCTCGTGGGAGGAGGTGTGCCACGTGGCACACCC
>JBFMFA010000798.1:0-2197 GCA_040753195.1 Gemmatimonadota bacterium
CCGGTTGCAGGGACGGTGGATCCGGAACAGCGCCGAACGCCGGTCCGTTGCTTAGAGTTGTCGCGATTCCGCAGACGCGTGACACGGTCCAGGCCATCCCGTCGCAGGCTCTGATAGTGGAGTTCCGTACAGCGGGCGGGCGATTGGAACGCGGGAAAGTCGTGCGATTTGACGTCGTACCCGCGACTAAAAGCACACGTCCCTTCGATCGCGGAGTTGTTCTCTGCCGTCGGGATTCTGCACCGTCATGTCTGTTCACGGCGGGCTATCTCCCCCTAGGGTCTGTTTCGGTTGACTCTACCGATGCTCAGGGCAGAGCCGGCGTTCTTGTTCGTTTCGGTCACGTGAGCGGGCCTGCGTGGATTGTGGTGACGGTTCCAGAGTATGGCGTTCAAGACAGCGTACGGTTCGATGTTGAGCCGGGGGCACCCTCGCAGATCCGCATCTCGCCTCGCGACACTGCGATGACCGCAGGCCGGCAGTACGTTCTTCGCGCATCAGTCGTCGATCGATTTGGCAATGCGCGTGCGGATGGAGTCACGTTCTATTCAATGACGTCTACCGCATCAGTCGATGCTTCCGGCAAAGTCACCACTTTGTTAGAGGGTCGAGGCCGAGTGCTCACAGGCTCGGGCCCCATACGTGATACTGCGTTCGTCAGCGTCGTGCCGACGGGGCGATTCATAGCAGCACTATCAGATGGCGCGTACAACTACAGCATCGTTGAATCCGACTTTGACGGAGGGAACCAGCGTGTGATCGCGCGCAACGCGTTTCTTCCGCGCGTTTCAGTGGACGGTCGGATTATTGTCCATGTCGGTTCGGAAGTCTCGAATGCACGTCTGCATTTTGTTGAACCTGACGGCTCTCTTCGAAGAATCACACCGGCGTCAACACCGCTTGAGGCTGAGGCATACGGCCACATGGCGTCTGATGGCTGGATCTATTTCAGTGGCAAGGACGCGGGCGGCGTTTTTCACCTTTGGCGCGTGCGTCCGGACGGATCCCAGGCGGAGCGCCTAACGAACGGGTTCGCGGAGTGGCGATCATGGCCGTCGCCAGATGGCAGCAAACTGGTCTTCAGCAAACTCGTCCAAAACACGTGGGAGACGCATGTCCTGGACATCGCGACGCGTCAGGTCACGTCACTACATGCAATTGGACTTGGACCTGTATGGTCGGCGAATGGCCAGCGCATAGCAATTCCACCTGATGATGGACGTTTTTTTCAGACTGTGAATGCCGACGGTACCAACCTACAGATGGTCCCGAACACTGAGTTCGCCTTCAGCGACTCGGCCGATTGGACTGCGGATGGTGCGAATCTAATCGCCCGGACGCGTGCAGGTGTTGAGTTAATCCGCGTGAACGACGGGGAGCGGCTCTTACTCAAGTTCGCTGAAAACATGCATTTTCCCGTTCGCGCACCTTGACCGCGATGAGCCGATCTAAGAAGCTCGAGAAATGGCCGTTATTGAACTAGCGGCATTGCTCGCTGCGCGCGACAAGCTGGCGCCGTATGTTCGACAAACGCCTAACGAGCAAAGCCTGGCGTTGTCCGAGCAGTTCCGCTGCGACGTGTGGCTGAAAGGCGAACATCTACAGCACACCGGATCGTTCAAGGCGCGCGGCGCCCTGCACAAGATGCTCACGTTGACGCCGGATGAGCGCGCCGGCGGTGTCGTTACCGCTTCATCCGGTGATCACGGCGCGGGCGTGGCATGGGCTGCACGTACGCTCGGTGTACAGGCACTCGTATTCGTGCCCGCAGGTGCATCACGCGCCAAGATCGACATGATCCGGCGTTATGGCGCGGAACTGCACACGTACGGCGTTGACGGTCTCGACACCGAAGTTCATGCACGGCAGGTGGCAGCCGAACGGGGCAGCGCGTACGTGTCGCCGTACAACGACATCCAGGTGGTACTGGGCCAGGGTACGGTCGGCGTAGAGATGCATGAGCAGATGCAGACGGTGGACACAGTGATCATCGCCGTCGGCGGCGGCGGGTTGATCGGCGGCGTAGCCGCCTATCTCAAGAGCCGCCTACCTAACGTGCGGATCATCGGCGCGCAGCCGGAAAACTCTCCCGTGATGACGATGTCCGTGCGCGCGGGACGCATGATCGAAATGCCGTCAAAACCGACCCTGTCCGACGGAACGGCTGGGGGCGTGGAGCTCGATTCGATCACCTTCG
>JBFMFA010000799.1:0-2190 GCA_040753195.1 Gemmatimonadota bacterium
TGATCGGCTGATCATCTGTGCGCATTCGCTCGGTGCAGTCGTGTCACGGATTGCGCTTCTCGAAGCCGGGAGCAGAACGCCACCTTCGCCGTGGCTAAAAAGAATTCGACTCGTACTCTTTGCCCCTGCACACCTGGGCGCTTCGATTATTCCTCTCGTCTCCGTTGCGCTGTCTGCAGTCACAATCGGTCCGCTTTCCGGGCAACTGATAGAACCAATGCTCAAGGCACGCTTCGCCGTGTTGATCGACCTGGAACCCTCGAGCAGGACGCTCAAGCTCTTGGAGCAAAGAACCAAGACGGCTCTCGGGGCAAAGTATCGAACGAACGTACACCTCCGAGCGAACGTGATTCACGGTGGACGCGACATCGTTGTTGATCAGAACACCTTCGTCGGCGACTTCGGCCTCATTCGCTTCCCTGGAAAGACGCATACGCAAGTATGCAAGCCGGAGTTGGGGTTCATAGACCCGCTGACGACTCTTCTCCGCTTCATCTAATGCCAACGATTGAGGACGCGAACCTCGCGAATCTGACGCATCGCTACCTAACGACTAACTCCGATATTACGCCGGCGGCGCGAGACTGGATCGACACGGTTGCAAAAGGCAAAACGACTCGTGCGCGCGACAAAGAGTTGCGCGACCTGCTGCGACACCACGACGAAACAGAAGGATACGTACACTGGAGCGAAACACTTGTGCGTGACGGTTTCGACTACGTGTTGAGTTATTACGGCCTCGTCGAAATTGCTGCGCTGACAGGGCTAATGCCCAAACCACTACCGGCAAAATTCTGCGTCCCCGCGCTGAGGCTCCTATCTCATCCGGCAGTCAAGAAATACTACGAAAAGAACTACCCGCTGCTGCTTCCACGTTTGTTGCGATATCGACTCGAAGGCAGGAACGACTCACAAGTGCCACCTCGTGCGGAGAATCCTTCTCTCTTCGCATTATTTCTGGAAATCAGCAAGCCGATCGATTTTGACGCCAATGTTGAGACATTCCTCTGGTTTCTCGATGACGGTTTGCGCGGAGGTTATGACATTTCCCATGTAAACCGCACGCTTCGCTCGTTTAAGGCATTTGCTCTTCGTATGTCGAAAACGCGCAGACCGTCGCCGGCTGACAGGGCCGTGCAAGGATTGGTGGAGTACATGCGCATCTGTCTTTCGCTAAGCCGTTTGCTTCACGACACCGAAGAACCGCTGCTGCGCTCGGCCTTCTGGCACTGGCACGCCTATTGGTTTGGCGCGCTCAAAACGAATGTGCAGTCGAACTTGTCGTACGCTCTGGAGCGCTTCGCTGCCTGGGAAACCGGTTCTTCCAAGGCCTCGACCGAGCACCAGAAGGAGTTGGCGGCTGCAGCTCGCGAGTCGAGAGCGACACTGTCATTGGCCATCCGGGAACTGACGGGTACGAAGTACGGCCGGGAGTTACGCGCGCACGCCAAAGCAATGCAGCATCGAAGCGCCATCGCCTAACGCGAGAAACGTAGCCGGCTCGCTTCCTGGCTTGTCGCTCCGATGTTTTGTGCTAGCGCTCCACCCGTGCGGCGATCTCCGCTACCGCGTGCCGAGACCCCGCGGAGACGACGCTCATTGTCACAACTCGATCGGACGGTTTGCTCCTTCGGCGCCGGCCGTCGGCGTATGTGTCAGTGTCCCAGCCCGGAGGCGCGAAATGGACTCCATCCGATAGGTCTAGCGGCTCGGTGGGACACCGCCTAACCCCGTTCGACCCTAACGATGGGAGGTCCGACGTGCTTGTAAGTTTGATTGGAACGGGCCTAACGCGATGCCCCGCGCGCTGGATGTCGTACGGCTGCGTGTGCGATCGCTTCTTAAACGAGTCATATAGATCGCGAACTCGGCCGCGAGCTGCGCGACCACATCGAACACCTCGTCGAGGAGAACATCGCCCGCGGCATGTCACCGAACGACGCCCGCTACGCCGCACAACGAACGTTCGGCAACGTGGACGTCACCAAAGAGGAAACGCGCGACGCGCGCCGTACCGCGACAATAGAAAATCTCCTCAAGGACTTGCGCTACACCCTGCGCTCCCTCTTCCGCGCACCGGTCCTCCTCATCACTGCCGCCATCTCCATCGCACTCGGCGCCGTCGGCAACATCGCCGTCTTCAGCCTAGCGCGAGAAATCCTCTTAATAACGCCGCACGCGCGCGACCCA
>JBFMFA010000800.1:0-2189 GCA_040753195.1 Gemmatimonadota bacterium
CGCGTGCGTGACGCTGCGCGGCGGGGACGTTTGGCGCTCGCCAGCGTCGCGCCTGATGCGTCCCGCAACAGCCTCGATAAGGTGCTTCCGCTCCTCGCCGCGAAACATGTCGATGTGGTCATGGGGCCGCCGGCAGGCTCGTTAGGTGCCGCCGTGGGTCGCGAAAGCACGGCGACTGTCGGTATCCTCGATCCTGAACTTGCGCGCGGTATGCGTCGTATCGTGCATGGCGGGAGGACTACGTGAGCAAACTGCGCGTGCACGACCTTGCTGGTGAGTTCGGCGTCCCGTCCGAGGACGTCATGACCGTGCTGCGCGCGATCGATGTGCCGGTTCGCAGCCACCTCACCGTACTCACGGACGATCAGGTTGCCCGCGTTCGTGCTCGATGGGAGCGCGAGAAGCGTGCCTTGAAGGAGAGAGCCGCGGCCCCGCCGGCGGCCCCGTCGCGTCGTCGCAAAGGCGCGGCGGCCGCCTCAGCGCCGCCCGTCGCGGCGCCGGTCGCAGAAGCGGCCGGCGTTAGGCGTCGTCGTCGCGTTGTCGAAGCGGCGCCAGAGGTCGAAGAAACCAGCGTGGCCACTGAAGTCGCGGAGCAGGCCGAAGTTGCCGCGCCCGAAGCCCCGGCTGTCGAAACTGTCGAAGAACCTGAAGTCGTCGTGGAAGCGGCACCTGCCGCACCACCACCCCCTGTCGAGCAGGCGCCGCCGCCGCCGCCACCGGCGCCGCCGCCACAGGTTCAGCGACCCGCACCACCTCCCTCGCGGCCAAGCGCACCACCCACGACTCACGCGCCAAGAGCACCGGAGCGCCCGCGACCCAGGCCCATCGCGCCGGGTCCGGCGCGTCCACGTCCAGTTCCCGGTAGTTCGCCTTTCGTTCCACCACGCCCCGTCGCGTCCGCTACCCCGCAGGGGAGCGTCGGCCTGCCCACACGCGATAAACAACGTGGAGGTGGACCGGGCGCCCCGCCGTCGACGCAGCAGCCTGGTGGTCGCAAGAAGAAGGGAAAGCGCGGTGCCGTGGACATGGACGAGGTGCAGCAGACCGTCTTCCGCACCATGTCGCAAATGCGCGGCACGGTTGCGCCGAAGAAAGGTCCGCGACGCGAAGACGCGCGCGAGGAAATCGAAGCCGCTCGTCAGGCAGATATCGAGCGCGAGCGCAAAACCGTTCGCGTCAACGAATTCATTACGGTCAGTGAGCTTGCGGACATCTTGAAGGTCCCAGCGACGCAAATCGTCGGCTTCGCCTTCAAGAACCTCGGCTTGATGGTCACGATCAATCAGCGACTCGATTTCGATCAAATCGAGCTGATCGCCGGTGAATTCGGCTTTCAGGCCGTGCGCGAAGAAGAGTACAAAGCCGAGGTTGCGGAGCAGGCCGTTGAAGACAAAGCCGAAGACCTGCAATCGCGGCCGCCGGTCGTGACGATCATGGGTCACGTCGACCACGGCAAAACGTCGCTGCTGGATTACATCCGCAAGGCCAACGTCGTCGCGGGCGAATCAGGCGGCATCACGCAGCACATCGGCGCGTACCACGTCGAGCTGCCTAACAGCAAGCGCATCACATTCCTCGATACGCCGGGTCACCAGGCGTTCACCGCGATGCGTGCGCGCGGCGCGCAGGTCACCGATATCGTGGTCCTCGTGGTGGCCGCCAACGACTCAGTGATGCCGCAGACGATCGAGGCGATTTCGCACGCCAAGAATGCCGGCGTGCCGCTCATCGTCGCGATCAACAAAGTCGATCTCCCTGACGCAAACCCGAGCAAGGTTTCGCAGGACCTGCTGCAGCACGGTGTCGTCCTCGAGCAGTTCGGCGGTCAGACCCTCTCCACGCCGATTTCGGCGAAGAAGGGCACGAACATCTCCGAGCTTCTCGATCAAGTGTTGCTGCAATCTGAAATCCTCGATCTCAAGGCCAACCCGAATCGGCGCGCGACAGGCACGGTGATCGAAGCGCAGCTCGACCCGGGAAAGGGACCAGTGGCCACGATCCTCGTGCAGAACGGCACACTGCGCGTCGGCGACGACTTCATCTCCGGCATGTATTCGGGCCGCGTTAGGGCCCTGCTCGATGAGCGCGGTCGACAGGTCAAAACGGCCGGACCCGCTATTCCTGTTCAGGTGCTTGGCCTAACGGGTGTTCCGATGGCCGGCGATCAGTTCCTCGTCGTCGAAGACTCG
>JBFMFA010000801.1:0-2183 GCA_040753195.1 Gemmatimonadota bacterium
CTCTAGCTAACCGGCGGTCACGTACCCTGATTGGTACGCGGCGCCATGCCGAACATCATGATTCGCGTCGCCTCCTGAACCTGCGCATCGAGTGAAGGCGCAACCCCAGTGCTCTGACCATCCAAGGAGAGCATCGCGAGTCCGTGCAACTGCGCCCACGTAACGACCGCCATTAACGCCGGATCACCAGGCCCGATCATCCCCGCCTTCTGCAACTCACTCATCCCCTGCGCGACAAATCCAAGCACCGACCGCGCCGTCTCTCGTAAGGCAGGGAGATCAGAATTATCCGCGACCTCCGGCCCAAACATCACGCGATACACCGCCGGATTCTCATGCGCGAACCTAACGTACGCCTGCGCCACGCCGCGCAAACCTTCCCGCCCGCCCTTCTGCATCGCAGCCATCATCGCCTCGCGCATTCCCCGAAAGCCCTCTTCAGCAACTGCCGCCATCAGCTCGCGACGATCAGCGAAGTGACGGTACGGCGCCGCGACGCTCACGCCAGCGGCCTCAGAAACCGACCGTAACGTCAGGGCCTCCGGCCCCTTCTTGCGCAGAATGTCCGTCGCGCAAGCAACGAGGGCGGCCTTGAGATCACCATGATGGTAGCTGCTCGGACGTTTCTTCCGCGCGCGCGTGCCTTTGCTCATGCGCTGAAAGATATGTTGACATTGTTAACTATACAAGTTAACGTTGTTAACACCTGACCCACCTGGGAGCGTTTGTGTCGCTCGCACCACGCAGTCTCGTACTCTCCATCGCCCTCGCCGCCACAACATCCGCCAACGCGCAGCCGGCGCTCGCGAACCCTGAAAGCACCGCTCTGCGCAGCTGCGTCGCGTTCGCTGAACAACGCAACGCCGACTCCGCACTCGTCATCGGCAAACGCGCCGAAGCGATCTACCGTCAACGCATCACCGCAAACGCGCGCGACACCGACGCCCTCGTTGGACTCGCGCGCGTCCTCAGCCAATGCTTCCTCCCTAGCGCGAGCTTCCTGACGCAAGGGCAGCTCAGCTCAGACGCCATGGAGCTGCTCGACAACGCGATCGAAGTCGACGCCAATCATTGGCTGGCGCGCTTCACACTCGCATCCATCGCCTACCGCTCCCCGGCCTTCCTCGGCCGCGGCAAACGCGCGGCGCAAGAACTCGACTACCTCCTGCGCCTGCAAGGCGACCGCAACGATGATCCGTTATTCGCACGCGTCTTCGAAATGCGCGGGCGCCAACTCGAACGCGACGGCCAGGCAGACAGCGCGCGCGCATTATGGACGCGCGGCGCCAGGCTCTTTCCATCTGATCGCGCACTCCAAGCGCTCGCGGGCAAGGACGGCTCACCCGCCGCTGCACCTAACGCGGCGCCCACCGCACCATCAACGTCGACGCTCGCCGCGGTACGTGTAACCGCTCGCCCTGTTGGTCCACCGTCGACATTGCCGTCGGTGCGTGAGGTCCCACGCAGCCAGGTGCTTTTGGCAGCTGGCGGCACCGCCGACGTTATGCAAGCCGTGCAGCTCTTGCCTGGAGCAACACGCGTCGGCGAAGGGAGCGACATCTACACGCGCGGCGGTGATGCCGCCGAGACGCAGCTACTGCTCAACGGCGGACGCATGTTGTCGCTCTCGCGCTTTGAAGGACTGAATGGTGGAATGTTCGGGGCACTGGAACCCTTCGTTGTGCGATCGGTGCGCTACTCCAGCGGCGGCTTCTCCGCTCGTTATGGCAACGCGCTTTCTGGCGTGATCGATATCGAAACTGACGGGCGGCCACGCGAACGCGCGACGCGCGCCGGTCTCAGTCTCGTGCAAGCTGCCGGGACCTTTCGCCTTCCCTTCAACAAACGCGTCGGTGGCTGGATTAACTCACGCTTCTCGCACACAGGCGCGTTGCTCGCTGCCCATGGACGTGGTGCGGAGTTCGACGGCTCACCACACTCACAAGAAGCGGTGGCGTCGTTGATCGCGAACCCTTCCGCGACGAGTGAGATACGCGCGACGGCACTTGTCGAAGCCGACGATTCGCGTCGCATCCTCGATGCCGCTGGATGGCGTGGCCCATTCCACTCGTCAGGCAACACACGCGCCGCGGTTCTGTCGACGCGATGGATGGCGCCGAGTGCGCCCGTGCTTGTGCGCAGCTCTCTGGCGGCGAGCGATCGGTCGAGCGACATGACGTTTG
>JBFMFA010000802.1:0-2180 GCA_040753195.1 Gemmatimonadota bacterium
TCGCAATCAACGGGCGACCGCTCGATGACTTTCTCGATTGGGAGTTTCTGAGCGCAGACGAGTCCATCGAACTCGAGGCGCGGCTCCCGGACGGCGAGCACGTGCTCTATGAAATCGAGCGCGACCTCACCCAAGCGTTCGGCGTGGAGCTGGAGCCGCCTACTGTTAGGCGCTGTGCGAACCGCTGTGAGTTCTGCTTCATCGAAGGGTTGCCAAAGGGGCTGCGGAAACCCCTGTATATCCGCGACGACGACTACCGTCTCTCGTTTGCGTACGGAAACTTCGCGACGCTCTCTAACCTCAAAGAGCGCGATTACGCACGAATCCTCGAGTATCGGCTCTCTCCGCTCTACGTCTCGGTTCACGCAACGCCCTGGGAAGCGCGCAAGAAGCTCCTGAATAACCCACGCGTCCCAAACGTGATCGAGCAGCTCACGAGGCTGGCGGAAGGAGGTATTCGATTCCATGGCCAGATGGTGATCGTTCCCGGCCTCAACGACGGCGATGTGTTGGAGCAGTCGCTGATGGATCTCTGGGCCTTTGGCGACGCCGTTCTCTCGGTGGCGATTGTACCGGTTGGTCTCACTCAGTTTTCGCACCTGTACACCGGCGAATCGATGTCGGCGGAGAAGGCCGCGGAGCTGCTGAACGTTACGGATCGCTGGGGAGCGCGTGCTCGGCGAGAACGCGGTGAAACGTGGGTCTATGGCTCCGATGAGCTGTACATCCTCGCGAAGCGCGCGTTGCCTGACGCGAACTTTTACGGTGATTTCGCGCAGATAGAAAACGGCGTCGGCGCGGTTGCCTATTTGCGCGAACGCGTGGCTTCGCATCTGAACGAACTTCCGCGCCTCGACGGTCTCCGCATCGGCGTCGTGACCGGCTCCGCTATGGCGCCGATGCTGCCGGACATTCTGCAGCGCCTCACGAGTCGCACAGGGGCGCACTTCGAATTGATTCCCACGGTCAACTCACTCTTCGGCCCAACGACAACGACAGCGGGACTACTCGTGGGTGCCGACATCCGCTCGGCGGTCAGCAAATGCGCGGACATGGACGTCGTGCTCATTCCGGCCGAGACGATCAACGAGAATCGCATCTTTCTAGATGACGACACGTTGGAGGCGGTGCGCGGTGCGAGCGCCGTTCCGATTCTGCCATCGTATGACTTCGTCGACGTGCTGGCGGGCGAAGTTCTCGACGCCGCGCGCGTGCGCGCCGCAGCATAAGCGATGCGCGTTCCAGTCGTAGCGATCGTCGGCCGGCCGAACGTGGGAAAGTCGGCCCTTTTTAACCGTATCGTCGGGACTCAAACCGCGATCGTCTCCGAAGAGGCGGGGACCACGCGCGATCGACATTTCGCGCGCGCTGAATGGGGCGGCTCGACGTTCTGGCTCGTCGACACGGGTGGCCTAACGGATGACCCACGTGCGCCACTCGATGTCGAAATCCGACGTCAAGTCGACCTAGCGATCGGCGAAGCCGACCTGCTTTTGCTCGTCACTGACGCGCAAGCGGGAGTGCACCCCCTCGACGCGCGACTGGCGACCATGCTGCGCGAGTCACAGAAGCCGTTTCTCGTCGTGGCGAACAAGGTGGATGATCCGGACAAGGCCGACTGGTACGAATTCTATTCGTTAGGTGCCGGGGATCCGCTGCCGGTGTCCGCCGCGAACGGCAAGCAGTCGGGAGATCTGCTCGACGCGGTGGTTGAGCGCATCCCGTCGACCGTCGGGGAGGACACTACCGCGTTGCGCGTGGCGGTCATCGGACGGCCTAACGTCGGCAAGTCCTCCTTTGTGAACCGATTACTCGGCGAACAGCGTCTGGTGGTGTCGGACGAGGCAGGAACGACCCGCGATGCCATCGACTCGCTCCTGCGCTATCACAACCGCGACATTGTGTTCGTCGACACGGCAGGGCTGCGTCGGCAGTCGAAAGTGTCTGACGGCGTGGAGTTCTACGCAACGCTGCGTACGCGGCGCGCGATCGAGCGGGCGGATATCTGCTGCCTTCTCATAGACGCGGTGGAAGGGCTGCAAAACCAGGATCTCAAGATCGCGACGCTCGCATGGGAAGCCGGGCGCGGCTTGATGCTGATCGTCAACAAGTGGGACCTGGTCGAAAAGTCGGACAAGACGGCCGCGCACTTTGAACGCGATGCGCGCGAAAAAGCGCCG
>JBFMFA010000803.1:0-2176 GCA_040753195.1 Gemmatimonadota bacterium
GGCTTCACGCCTGGAATGAAGGCCCCCTGCTTCTTCAGATTCTCCGCCAGATCGATCGGATTGAAGATGATCGAGGTGTAGAAATACGTGAAAAAGAGGATGAGCAGCGCCATCACGACGTAATACACGGTCGTTCCGGGCTGGAAATAATCCGAGATCTGCTGCAGCCGCGGATTGCCGCTGAATTGCGCAAACGCGCCGGGGAAGACGATCACCGACTGCGCGAAGATGATCGGCATGACGCCGGCCGTGATGAGACGCAGCGGGATGAAGTTGCGCGCCGATTCACGCATGCGCCCGCGCGCGACGGTTCGCTGCGGGATCTGCATCAGCACGCGTCTGGCGGCGAGCGTGATCGCGACGACACCGGCGACCACCGCCACCATGACCGCGATGAGGATCAACAGCGAGAAGGGACCAACGGCGCCCGTCGATACGAAGGAGAACGTCTGAAAAATGGCGGGCCAGAAGCTCTCGACGATCGAAAAGAAGATGATGAGCGACGCGCCATTGCCGAGGCCACGCTCAGTGATCTGCTCGCCTAACCACATGACGAACACGGCGCCGGTGGTCAGGAACATCGTCATCTGCATCTTGAACGCCAAACCCGGCGCCAATACGGCTCCCGGCAGCGACTCGGTGAAGAGCGCGAAGCCCCAACCCTGCACGATCGCGAGAACGACCGTTAGGTAGCGCGTGTATTGGTTGACCTTTTTGCGCCCCTCTTCATCCTTGTTCATCTTCTCGACCGTCGGGATGACGGCCCCGAAGATCTGCAAGAAGATCGACGCCGAGATGTACGGCATGATGCCGAGCGCAAAGACCGTCGCGCGCGACAGTGAGCCGCCGACGTACAAGTTGAACAGACCGAGGAGCCCGCCGGCCCCTTGGTTATTGAAGAAGTCCGTCAGCGCGACGACATCGACGCCGGGCGCGGTGACGTAGCTTCCCAAGCGGTAAATGAGCAGGCAGATGAACGTGAACGTGATCTTCTGCCACAGCTCCGGCGTCCTGTAAATGTTCTGGAGCGCCGCCGCGGGATTGTTCTGCGCCATTGCTATTCCTCGATGCGGCCTCCGGCCGCGACGATCTTCGCGCGTGCTCCCGCGCTGACCTTCACGCCGCGCACCGCAACAGGATGCGCGATGTCACCATTGGCCAGCAGCTTCGCGGGACCTTTACGCGGGTGCACGAGACCCTTTTCGACGAGCGTCTCGCGCGTGACTTCGCTGATTCCTTCCAGAGCATCCAGCCTAACAAGCTGCGGCTCCTCACGAAAGGCATTCGTAAAGCCGCGCTTGGGTAGGCGGCGCGTGAGCGGCATCTGGCCGCCCTCGAAGTGCGGCTTCCCGCCGCCCGGGCCGCCGTGTCCGGCGCGCGCCATGCTTCCTTTGTGGCCTTTGCCGGCCGTTTTCCCCTGACCGCTGCCAGGCCCGCGACCCAAACGTTTGCGGTCACGATGCGAGCCGGGTGCCGGCTTCAGGTTGTGCAGGCCGATCTTCTTGGTACTCGTCACGTGCTCACTCCTCAGCGGCCGTCACCTCGACGAGGTGGCGCACCTTGCGTAGCTGCCCGCGCAGTGCGGGCGAATCCTGCCTAACGATCACGTCCTGATGATGCCGCAGCCCTAACGCCTGCAACACCAAACCATAACGCCAGCTATGGCCGATGGCGCTGCGAACCTGTTTGATGCGCAGCTTCCCCTCGCCCGCCGGCGCGTCCTTCTCCGTGCGTTTCGGTCCGCGCGTGCGATGCCAGACAAATGTTCTAGGCATGGGCCGCCTCGATCGCTTTCCCCTTCGCGCGCGAACGATATGGAATATGCGCGACTTCAATGCCGCGCTCGTGGGCAATCTGATCGACTGTCGTCAGTTGCTTCAGCCCATCGAATGCCGCGCGCACCATGTTGTGCGGATTCGTGGAGCCAAGGCTCTTCGTAAGGATGTCTGCGATGCCAGCACACTCGAGAATGGCACGCACGGCGCCACCAGCGATCGCGCCAGCGCCCGGAGCGGCCGGCTTCATCCACACCGAACCAGCGCCATGGCGTCCGACTATTTCGTGCGGAATCGTCGCGCCGGTCATCGGCACTGAGATCATGTGACGGCGAGCCGCCTCGACCGCCTTGCGCACGACTTCGGAGACCTCGTTTGCCTTTCCGGTGGCAAAACCGACG
>JBFMFA010000804.1:0-2160 GCA_040753195.1 Gemmatimonadota bacterium
GGGTCAGACACCTTGGATTGACGCCGCCAGCGCGGTCTCAACTCCGAAAAAAGGTGTCTGACCCCTCGGCGGAATGGCCTATTTTCCGGCATGTCAGTTAACGTCCCGTCCGAAATCGGTCGACTGAAATCGGTCCTCGTGCACACGCCGGGAGAGGAGCTGCTCGCGGTCACTCCGTCGACCGTCGCAGACTACCTCTATGTCGACATCATCGACGTGGAAGGAGCCAACAGAGAGCATCGCCGCTTCGTTGCGGTGCTGGAACGTTTCGCCGAGGTGCACCAGGTCAGCGACCTGCTACGCGACGTGCTGGACGACTCGCGCGCTCGCGACCACGTGATCCGCGAGACGCTCGATGTCTTTCCCTCCGAGCCGCTCGGCCGCGAATTGGCAGAAGCATCATCCGACACCATCGTCCGCTGGCTCATCGAAGGACGACGCGACGATCCCGGGCCGTTAGGCAGCGCGCTCAACGCCGCGGGGTATCAACTGCCGCCACTGCCAAACCTGTACTTCACGCGCGACGCGGCCATGGCGGTGAACCAGCACGTGCTCATCGCGGCGATGCGCCATAGCGTGCGCTGGTCCGAAGAGCTGATCATGAAAACGCTCTTCCGTCACCATCCGGCGGCAGCGAACAGTGGCGTCTTGTACGATGGATCAGCCGAGCGTCGAGTGTCGACCTCATTGGAGGGTGGCGACGTCCACGCCCTGCGACCCGACACGGTGCTCCTCGGCTTCAGCGATCGTTCGAGTCCGGCCGGGATCGATCACCTCGCCTCACTGCTGTTCGAACGCACAAGCGTGGAGAATCTGATCGTCGTCGTGATGCCGATGGAAAACACCGCGATCCACCTCGACATGATCTTCACGCAGGTGGATCGCGAGCTGTGCGTGATCTATCCACCGCACTTCATCGGTCCCGAGCGACTGACGATCCTGCTGTGGCGCAAAGGCGAGTCGCAGCTGCGCGAAGCGCCTAACGTCTTTGCAGCGCTCAAGCAGTGCGGCCTTCCGATGGAGCCGATCTTCTGCGGCGGCAGCAAACGCAACATGCAGGAACGCGAGCAATGGTCGTCCGGGTGTAATTTCGTCGCACTGCGGCCGGGGCTCATCCTGTCGTACGCGCGGAACGAGGCGACCCTGCACGAACTGGAGAAGATGGGCTTTGCGTGCGTCTCGTCGGTAGCGTTCTTGACGGGTGGCGCGCGCATCGGCGATACGGACCGCGCGGTGATTACCTTCGACGGCAGTGAACTGGTGCGCGGCGGTGGTGGACCGCGCTGCATGACGCTCCCGCTCGAGCGCGATGACCCATGGACCTAACCAAGGGGTCTGACCCCATAATCGGCGCGAGGCCGCTAGACGACGTGCCGTTCATCGTGGTCGACACGGAGACGACGGGAATCAGCGCTTGGGGCGGCGATCGCATCACGGAGGTGGCGGCTGTTGCGGTGCGCGGCGGCTCTGTGGGCGTCACCTGGAGCTCACTCATCTATCCCCAGCGGGCGATCCCGTCATGGGTTTCGAGCTTGACGGGCATAACAGACGACATGGTGCGCGGCGCGCCGCCTTTTATGGCCGTGGCGGAGCATGTGCGGACGACGTTAGGTGCTGGAGTCTTCGTGGCGCACAATGTGGGTTTCGACTGGCGCTTTCTCAACGCCGAGCTGGAGCGCACGACAGGCGACGGTTTTCCCCCGGACGCTCGGCGTCTGTGCACGATACGTCTTGCGCGGATCTTTTTGCGCAAACTCGAGCGGCGCTCGCTCGATCACGTGGCGCGCTACTACGGCATTGCGATTTCCCAGCGGCATCGCGCGATGGGGGACGCGGTTGCCACGGCGCACTGCCTAACGCATCTGTTGGAGGCCGCTCAGGCCGCCGGAATCCACACACTCCACGATCTCGACGCGTACGTCGCCGAGTGGCGGCGGCGACGTCATAGCCGACGCCGCAAGCGCCGCACGTTCATGCCGACCACCTTCGCACCCACACACATCGCGTGAGTCCGATCGCTCCTCGTTGCCAGACGCGCGATTTCGGGAGTTGGCGCATCCACGCGATTCAAGCTGGCGGGCAGAAGCTTGACGGCGGCGCGATGTTCGGCGTCGTTCCCAAGCCACTCTGGGAGCGCCGCATCAAGGCCGATGAGCGCAA
>JBFMFA010000805.1:0-2151 GCA_040753195.1 Gemmatimonadota bacterium
AGCCGGTGACATAAACACGCGCCGCTCATTCGTTACCACACCGATCGAGAGCGTCATGAGAGGTACACGGTGCAACTGTCCGCGTCGATCCTTTCCGAAAAAATATCCCGCACGGCGATCCTGCTCCGAGTACTGATATGGTATCAATTCGTCGAACAACTCAACAATTGTACTGCATGTGGCCTGAACATCATTGGCGGAGATGATGAAAATGAAGTCGTCGCCGCCAATGTGCCCAACAAAACCACTCTCTCCAAGTAGGCCTTTGACCACGTCGTGCAGCATTGTCGACAACAGACGGATCACGCGATCCCCGTCCGCAAAACTGTAGCGGTCGTTGTACTCCTTGAAGTGATCCAGGTCGGCATAACAAACGGCGAAGTTCTCGCCTAGCGAGATCCGCCGAGCCATCTCCGCATCGATTGCTATCGTCCCCGGCAGGCGTGTCGAGGGGTGAACGTTCACGTCGCGGTCCGACCGACGCAGCATGACATCCAGGCGTCGCTGAACCTCTCGCGGCGACGCGTCGATGTGCAGCACATCGTCAGCGCCACTCGCAAACGCCGCTTCGATTACCTCGTCGCCACCAACGCATAGCATCACGGTCGGTACAATGGACGTGTAGGAATCGAGCTTCAGGCGCTGACAGAGTTCGTGAGACTGCGCTCCATAGAGGCACGCATCGAGGATCGCGAGGCGCGGACGTGTCCGTAGCGCCATGCCGATGAGGCGCTCTGGGTCGGTGGATCGCTCGACCCGTAGGCCAGCCTCGATCAGCCACGCCGCGAGCGCGCGCGGGAGCGCCACGCTGTCATGCGCATAGACAATGGCGTAAGGCTTGTTGCGGACGTGCAGAATCGGCTCGCTGACGAGAGTTAGCGCATCACGTGAGGTAGTTGCCTGTAAGCTTCTGCTCTTTCAATGCTTACGAGGCTTAGGCAAAACCAGCCTACCCCGAAAGTGAATGGCTTACTCGTAGGACGACCAGTCACTTAGCGCGTGACAGCTTCTCCGGGTAAATCAGCGTATTTCGAATTCACCGACGATTGCGAAATCGCGCCCGTCGCGCGTCGGCCGTGATCGCAGCCGAACTGATACCAACGCGTCGACACTACTCAAAACATGGTTCGCGACCAGCACGCTGAGGTCGGTGAGCGCGTCTCGATACGAGTCATTGGAACGGCGAATGGTGCGGCGAAACTCATCGTATTCGAGCTGAGCGTCACGCCAGGACCATCGAAAGTCCGGTCGGACGGCGCGAGTGAGATAGAAGCTCTCCGCAAGCCGCCACTCCCGCGAATCTCGTGGCGGCGGGACGGACACATCTGCCCAGAACGTCTTTCGCGCCAGCAACCACATGCTGCCGTTGAATGTGGTCGTGTCAGGTTCAGGATCGAGGTCGCCGCCCAATATGGCGTCGAACGATCCGCTCTCTACGAAGTGCTCCATGGACTCGTAGTAGGCAAATGTGCCATGACGTCGCGACGCGCTAAACGGTGCTCGGGCGATGTTGGCAGCCAGCGCGCGGTAGCGATCGCGTTCGCGCCGGGCATCGCGTGAATGCTGCGCGTAGCGAATCAAAAAGAACGCTTCCGCCGCCGCGTAAGGCACAAAGCGCTCCTGACGCAAAAGCGCCTGGCCCGTTCCCGGCAGGACTAGCGAGCCTAACACCGCCCACGCCGTAGCCGGCTGCGCTCCTCGCTGCTGCGAAAGGGTCCCCTCCGTAGCGCCACTCGAGTTGGCGGGTGCCACCGGTCGCTGCATGATTCCAGCCGCCGAGCGCGTCTGCGCATCGACCGCGGTGGCCAGCGTTAGGCCGAGGGCGACGGTTAGTACGCGACGCATGTTAGAAGAGGAAGCGCACTGATAGGTGCGTTGGCGCCTGGCCGGCGTCTGCAGAAAGACCTGACGTTATGCGACCGATGTCGACGACAAAGCGACGCACGATGAAGCCCAATCCCAGCGTCGGTCCGCCGCTTTCGCTCTCTTGATCACGCATGATGTAGCCGGCACGCAAGAAAGCACGCCGCTGAATGCCGATCTCGGATCCAAAGCGCGCCCGCGGCCGGCTCAACGAGATGTCGTCGCTGACGTCGACCGCCATGCGCACATCGAGCTGATCGGCATAACGAGCGGGCAGCTTCGGCCGAT
>JBFMFA010000806.1:0-2149 GCA_040753195.1 Gemmatimonadota bacterium
GGGTGGCATGGAGTTTCGGAACCCCGGGCGGGAGACAGAGGCACAGCAGGTTACTAGTTGATAGTTGATAGACTAGGCAATCCTATCAACTATCAACTATCCCGCGTTAGGCTACGCGCTGAATCTCCAGCCCGTCCGTCAGTCGGATGACGATCTGTCCACCGACGTTGACGCAGCCTTCATAGTTACCCGTAGCCGCCGCCGCGGCTGCACCAGCCGCGGCACCGGCCGCCGCTCCCGTTAGTGTGCCTTTCTTATCCTTGCCGATGATCTGACCGATCACCGCACCGACGACCGCGCCGCCAACAACTTTCTTCGCGTCGTCTTTGCGCGTCGAGCTACGTACCTTCACGACTTCCGCCGACGCCAGTTCTGAGGCCACCGCGTACGTCTTGCCATCGAACGAGAGCGAAACGACGCGGAAACCCATCACGACCTTGTCGTTCACGTTGTCGCTGCGATCGAGCGCAGTGACTTCGATGAGCGCCGTGGCGCCTTGCGGAATCCTAACGCCGTTGGATCCCGTGATCGTCTGCGTCACGGTCGCATTGAAACGATCGCCGACCTTGTTGGTGTTCGTGCAGATCTTGTCGGACGATGCCAACTCGATGGACGTACCGCTGGGGATAGTCCCCGTCGTCGGCTCGGCCGTTCCCTTTGGGGTGGTCGTAACCGTGTTGCCGGACGACGTGGTGGTGGTTGTCGGCGTCGAAGGCTGGGGCGCAGGCTGTGTGCTCTTTGGCTGCGACGGTGTCTGCTTAGGACGCGAGGGTGTGGTCTGCTTCGGTGCCGGCGGCGGCGCTTGTTCGACGACGGCGGGTGGCGCTGTGTCTGTGAGCTGTGGTTGCGCCGCAGAGTCGGCGGCGACGCGGCCGAGGTCACGCGCGAGTAGTGTGTCGTCGACGAGGGTGTCATCGCTGCGGCCGCACGCGGCAACCGCAAACGCGGTAAGCGACGCCAATGCAAAACGTCGAATCGCGAGGGAAGTCATAACGCTGTCTCTCAGATAGCGGGACATGTTCATGGATACCGTGCGAAGCACGAAAGGTGCCTAACCCTTTGGCGCTGCGGCAACTGGCTCTTGGTTTCTAAAGACTGCTAGCCAGGCTCAACGTTTTGTGACCTGACGCACAACCAAGAGCCATGCGTCAAGCGCCGCGCTCGGCTCAGAGCCGCTCGCGCAGAAAGTCGGGCGTCAGGGACTGCAGGTAACTTGCGAGGATCGTAAAGCGATCCGTCACCATGAGAATGCCTACAACCAGCAGCAGAATCCCCGACGCGCGCGATATCCAGACGAGGTGACGTCGCATCGCCTTCACGACGTTGATGAAGCGGTCGATGGCGAGCGCCGCTGCAACAAATGGCACAGCAAGGCCGAGCGAATACGCACTGAGTAGCGCCATCCCGCGCGATAGCGACGCTTCGGCCGACGTGTAAACGAGAATCGCCGAGAGGATCGGTCCGATGCACGGCGTCCAGCCCGCGCCGAACGTCATCCCGACAAGCACCGTTCCGAGATACCCGATCGGCTTGTCGGCGAGGTGCACGCGCCGCTCGCGCATGAAGGCGTCGATCTTGAGAACGCCTAACAAGTACAACCCGAACACGATGATCAGCACGCCGCCGACGCGGCTGAGCCAGCGCCGCTCGAAACGCAATGTCGCACCCAACGCCGTGGCGCCGGCGCCCAACGCGAGAAAGATGAGCGTGAAGCCGGCGATGAACAGCAGCGCATGCACGAGCGTCCGCCGCTTGGCGATCACCACATCGTCCAGCGACATCCCCGTAATGAAGGTGATGTAGCTCGGAATGAGCGGGAGAACGCACGGCGAGAGAAAGCTGAGCAGCCCCGCCGTGAACGCGACCGCGAACCCTACGGAACTAGCTGGCTCCATTCTCCATGCTGACTTCGCCATCAGTCACGAAAGGGGCATCGCTGACGGCCGCGAGAAACGCGTCCGTGTGAAGGAGCTGCGGCTCGCCGTCTTCGCCCGTACGCAGCGCAACGCCGCGCACGACCCGATCGATCGTCTCGAGTGGCGCGTCCGCCTCGTGCCTAACGTCCACGCTCCACTGACCGCGCTCCGTTCCCTTGAGCACCAGTTTGTAGCGCGCTGACAGGATCTCGTAGCGTGGCATCCCTTCGGCC
>JBFMFA010000807.1:0-2147 GCA_040753195.1 Gemmatimonadota bacterium
GCCGCTCGGCGACCACCGAGTCGATCACCGCTGGAACATATGGCCGACCATAGCCGGCGTAGAGCCCCGACAGAACGACGATCGCCAACACGATGTTCATCACCACGCCGGAGCCTAACGTGAGGATCTTGGCCCACAGCGGTTTGGCGTCGAACCAGCGGTCGGGTGGAATCGGTTTCGGCCCGAACGGCTTCATGGCGTTGGGATCCCAGTCCTTCTGGTTCGGATCCGCTTCCTCGCCACCACCCTCGATCGCGGCCAGCGTGTCGTCGTCCTTCGTCGCCATTCGGACATAACCGCCAAGCGGAAGGGCCGCGAGGACATACTCGGTTTCGCCAATGCGACGCTTCCAGAGTGCCGGTCCGAAACCGATCGAAAAGCGCGGCGCATAAATCCCGACAAGCCGCGCAGCTAAAAAGTGCCCCAGCTCGTGCACCAGCACTACGAGACCGAAGACGATAATTGGTGCAATCCAGCTCAACATGAAAAACGCTCGTTCACGTGTTTGCGCGCGGCTCGGTCAGCCATGAGCAGCGCTTCTTTGTCGGTACCGGGCATCGCACCAAGCGCATCGAGTGCTGACTCGATGGCCGATGCAATGTCGACGAAACGCAGACGCGACTCGAGAAAGAGGGCGACTGCCGCTTCGTTTGCGGCGTTGAACACAGCAGGTGCTGCTCCTCCCTGACGCGCTGCCGTCAAGCCTAAACGCAGCGCCGGAAAGTCATCCAAGCGGACGTGTTCAAACGTTAGTGGTGATACAGCTACGGGGTCAAAGTGTGGCGCACTGGCTTCCGTAATTCGCTCAGGATGTGCCAGGGCATACAACACCGGTAGTTCCATCGACGGGAGCCCGACCTGCGCGAGGACACTGCCATCAACGAACTCGACGAACGAATGCACGATGCTCTGCGGATGCACGACAACGTCGATTTGCTCATAAGGCACGCCGAACAGGTGGTGCGCTTCGATGACCTCGAGCGCCTTGTTGGCGAGGGTCGCGCTGTCGACGGTGATTTTGCGCCCCATGGACCACGTGGGATGACGCAGCGCATCCTCGCGCGTCGCCTGCTCGATGCGCTCGCGCGGCCAGTCGCGGAACGGACCGCCGCTCGCGGTCAGCACGAGGCGGCGCACCGCGGCGTCGCTGCGCGATCCGATGCATTGGAGGATGGCCGAATGCTCCGAGTCGACGGGGACGATCTCACCGCCGCCGGCGATGGCCGCTTCCCTAACGAGTTCCCCGGCGACGACGAGCGTCTCCTTGTTGGCGAGGGCGACGCGTTTTCCAGCACCCAACGCAGCGAGCGTGGCATCGAGACCCGCGGCACCAACGACGGCATTGAGGACGATGTCCGCCTCGGGCAGAGTCGCCGCTTGTGTTAGGCATCCAGCACCGCGATGCCAGCGCTCGGGAACATGTACGCCATTGCCATTGGACACCAAACCGACAAAGGCCGGCTGTGTCGCCGCCTCCTGCAGCGCCAGGAGCTCGGCGTTTCCGTGAGCGGTCAGGGCGACGACGCGGAAGCGAGCCGCGTGGCGCGCGAGGACGCGTAGCGCGGTCGTGCCGATGGAGCCGGTCGACCCGAGGACCGCGACGCCTTTCATGGCAGCATGGTTGGCGTGAGCAGCGCGCCTAACAAGAGATACGCGACCGGCAGAACGAATAGGAGCGAGTCGATGCGGTCGAGCGCGCCACCATGACCCGGGAGGAAGCGTCCACTGTCCTTCACCCCGGCTTCGCGTTTGAAGAGGGATTTTACGAGATCGCCGATCTGACCCGCCACTGACAGCAGCAGCGCGAGGACCGTCGCGCGCCCCAAGCCGAGCGCCAGGTTGGCCACTGGTTGCAGCACGAAAAGGTCGTAGGCTCCGGCGGCAATGACCGCCGCGACGAGCGCGCCAAGCGCCCCCGCGCGCGTCTTTCCCGGGCTGATGGCCGGCATGAGCTTGGTCCTGCCTAACGTCTTTCCAACGGCATACGCCCCGATGTCTGATACCCAGGTGATGACGACCGGTAGCCCCACAACAGCCGTACCGGCCGCCGCCGTAACCGTCCAGGGATGGTGCCGCAACAAGTACCCGAACGACAACAGGCCGCCTGTGTAAAGCACGCCGAAAACCGTAATGGCAATACTGGCCAG
>JBFMFA010000808.1:0-2143 GCA_040753195.1 Gemmatimonadota bacterium
CGCCAACGATTGGCCGGCTGGCGGCTGGCTGCCGGAGGAGCGCATGACGCGCGAGGAAGCGCTCAAGTCCATGACGTTGTGGCCGGCGCACGCGAGTTTCATGGAAAAAGAAGTGGGATCGCTCGAACCGGGGAAGCTCGCGGATTTTGTGATCCTGGATCAGGACATCATGCGCGTACCTAACGAGCTCATTCTGAAGACGCGCGTGGTTGCAACCTACCTTGGCGGAAAGGTTGTTTACGAGCGCGGCCCAGCGCAGTGACAGTACCGGACGCTCGCGCTCGCGCCGTCCCGCTGATCCGCCTCGCCATGCTTGGCGGCGCCGGGCTCTTTGGCGGCGTCGTTGGCTTCTTGCATTCGCAGGGTGACGTCACCGCAACGCCGGCGCTGGCGCAACCGCTGACGCTCGCCGGCCGCGGCGTGTGGGGGGTGGCGATCGCCGGCTGCGTGTTCTTGTGGGGACGGATTCGTGCCGAGCGTGATCCGGAGAAGATCCTGGCGCAGTCCATCATCGGCTGGGCGCTCGCCGAGTCGACGGCCATCTTCGGCGCGGCGTATTGGTACCTGGTCGGCAGCTCCAATTGGTATTTCCCAGGATTGGGCTTTCTCGCGCTGGCGTTGTTGGCATTGCCTGGCGTTAGGCGCTCGCGTTAACGATGCATGATTCGAGTCCGTTAGCGCGAAGGCTGTGCGTTCGGCTCCTGTACCGATAACAAACAGAAGAGCGATGACCGGAGAACCAGACACAACGGATCAACCACGTTGTTGACGAAACGAAAATCGCACAAGGAAAGACGGCTGGTCCGACCCAATTCCATCTGATCATGCTCTCCGACTCAGCACTCGATTTCCTGACAAAGCTGCTCGATACACCGGGCCCCTCGGGGTTCGAGGCCGCGGCTGCGCGGGTGTGGCGCGACGAAGCACGCACATTCGCCAACGATGTCAGCGGCGACGTGCACGGCAACAGCATGGCGGTCGCAAACGCCGACGGCGCGCCGACGATCATGCTTGCGGGTCACATCGACGAGATCGGCCTCATCGTCACCTACATCGACGACAATGGCTTCGTGTACATCGCCCCGATCGGTGGGTGGGACGCTCAGGTGCTCGTCGGGCAGCGCATCCGTTTCATGGGCGCGTCTGGTGACGTGTTCGGCGTCATCGGAAAGAAGCCGATCCATCTGATCAAGCCGGAGGAGCGCAAGAAGGCTGTCGAGCTGCAGGATCTCTGGGTCGACATCGGCGCGACGTCGCGTGAGACCGCGCAGCAGATGCTGCGGGTCGGTGACCCGGGAGTGATCGACACGCGCGTGTTACATCTGCCTAACAAGCGCATCGCCTCCCGCTCCATCGACGATCGCATCGGGGCGTTCGTCGTCCTGGAGGCGTTGCGGCGTTATGCGGCGAAGCCGGGCGCGGCGCGCGTCGTGGCTGTCGCCACCACGCAAGAAGAAATCGGATATCTCGGCGGCGGGGCGCTTCCCGGAGCGAATCGGGTCAACCCCAGCATGGCGATCGCGGTGGACGTGACATTCGCGACGGACAGCCCGGGAGTCGACAAAAAGGAAGTCGGCGAATGTTCGTTAGGTGGCGGCCCTGTCTTCGCCCGAGGCTCGGTGATTTCGCCGGTTGTTTTTGGTCTGCTCGGCGATGCGGCTCGGCGGCTGAACATCCCGCACAGCGTGCGCGCCGTCGGACGCAACACATCGACGGACGCTGACGCGATCCACATCGCCCGAGACGGGATCGCCACCGCGCTGCTGGGGATCCCCAATCGGTATATGCACTCGCCGAACGAGATCGTGAGCCTCGAGGATGTGGACCGCGCCGCAGACGTGATTGCGGAGGCGTGTCGAGCGGTGACGCCAGCCACGGATTTCACCGCCCGCCAATAGGGGTCAGACACCGCGCAAGAACGGGCGGAAAGCTGGGATGAATCAGACGCCGCTAGAGGAAACGGTGTCTGACCCCATTTCGCCCCGGGTGTCTGACCCCGGTTTAGAGCGCTGTCTTCTCTCGGAGAACGCGCTCTATCGCGCCGCGCACATCCTTGTCACGATCCCCGGCGATGCTGCGCAGGACGTCCAACGCTTCCGGCGTGCCAGCCTCACCTAACGCGTTGACGGCCGCGATGCGCAAT
>JBFMFA010000809.1:0-2141 GCA_040753195.1 Gemmatimonadota bacterium
GGGGTTGGCGCCTTCTTCGGCGTGAGCCGAAGCTCGTAATTTCCAGTGACGAGATCCGTCACGCTCTTCGGCTTCACGATGTGCTGCGTGAGCGTTGCCGTGCCACCGAATTCCGAGGTTTCGAGCGCCACGATCCCATTCGCGCTGAGCAGCACGCCTTCGTACTTTTGCCCGATCGGATGTTCGATCGTCACCGCCACGTTCCCGGTCGTCACATCGAAAACGCCGTCCGCGGGTCGCAGCAACGACACCCGGCAGAGTTCGCGTTCCTTGCGTTGCAGGTCGCGTTGGAGCTGGGCACGGATCTCGTGCAATTGTCGCTCCAAGACGGCGCCAGACGCCCCCTCGTTCTCAAGCCTGCCACAGGCAGCTTTGAGCGCCGTGTTGGCGGCGGCCGCGGCTTCCTCGAGAGTTTTCGCGTCCGCGATCTGACGGTTGCCGTCGGCTTTGGCGTTCTGCATCACGGCCGCTTGCGCGAGGACCTTGGTGACCTTGTCCAGCTCCTGCTGGAACTCCTCGGGTGAGAGCTGCGTAGTGCGTATGCCCAGCTTCGCGACGCTGTCACCGATCTTTTCGAGCTCATCCACCGGCACGCCCTTCTGCGGGTTGTCGATGGTCAGCACCAGGTACGACTTGCCGCGGAACGGCTCAAGACCAACTTCGGAGCATCTGTCCTCGTACACGAGGCTGCCGTTCACGATCCGCAGACGCTTCGGCGTGCCGTTCCCCAGTCCGGCAAGCGGCTGGTTCCGCCGATCGCCCGGCTGGGAAGTTCGGTCGTTCTCGGCGCAGTTGTCTACCCGGCCGAACACTGAGGTCAGTGGGTGATAGTCGATATGGTAGACGTAGCCTTGCTGGTCGAGGACGGGCTCGTCGAGAGCTTGGAATGTGGCGTATAGCGGCTGGCCGAACCAGCGCGCGTAACGATCGTAACCTTTGTCTTCGTTAAACATGTTGAAAGCATTGAGTGTCGCCAGCCGCAGCACGCTCATGAGGATCCAGCGGATCCCGTCCGTCACGATCGATACCCGCTCGACGGGAATAACCATTCGATCCGGTAGTTCCGTCTTGAGGACTGCTAGCGTTCCGATACGAGGTTGCAACACGAGATCGTGCTTCTGGGGCACAGTCTCCGGAAGCGCAGTTTCCTCGATCTGGGCTTTGACTCGCTCGACGGTTGTTTGAGAGTTTGGACTGATGCCAAAGTCGTACGTGAATTCGAGATCGTCCGGATTGTTGGCAAGGATGAACGTGAGCGCCGCTTGCGCCACTGACGCGCTCATTGCCACCTCCGGTCGAAAGCTGGTCACGGCCGCGGCAGCCCCCGAAAGCAACGCAGCGTAGCGCTTGTTGTCGTTCTGATCGAGCTCGATTAGTCGAATCGACACCGTAATCTCCTGACCTGTGTATTGGATAGCAGGCAGGATCGTGAGGTCTCGCATGGCGCTACCGGCGCCTTGATTCGCGGTCGTGAAGGCATTGGCATCTTCGGTGTTCATGATGACTCGCTCGTACACAACACCACGGGATGCTGAACTCGGATCGCGAATCACAACTCTACTGAACAACACGACTTCGGGAAGATCGAAGGAATGGATATATTTTATGAAGTTATCTGCGAGGCGCAGCTCCAGGGTGTTCGCAACTGGACTGTCCCATCCACCAGAGCGCGGTGCGGCCGGATCGGCAAACACCATGCTCGCATCGCGGAGGTAGCCGCCGTCATCGACCTTGCTCAGCAAATAGCTCTTGCCTGCGGTCAATTGCGTGCATCCGCTCACCGCCGAGACCAAGATACAGACTAGCCACCAGCGTCGCCCCACTACGCTCATCGATTCTCCTTGGCCCGGTTCGTCGCCGAGGACCTGGATGGTTGAAGCGCGCATGTCGCACCGCACTGCGCAGTCGTCAACACAATCCACACGAGAATTAGGCGTGTGACGATAGTTCGTTGCGCCATTTCGAGACAGCGACGATCGCTGCGCACCACACAGCGTTGATGCGTGGAGGGATACCCGAGGAGGAGCAACGGAGGCGCCGCAAAAATGTCATGAGGGATTTCGGACTCGAGACCCAGCGGCGGGATCCCCTATCTTTCGACTTTGCGGCAGCATGTTGTCGACAACAAAGGCCTGCGGCGC
>JBFMFA010000810.1:0-2133 GCA_040753195.1 Gemmatimonadota bacterium
TCAGTTGGAGCAGCTGGATCTTCGGACGCTGCAGTTTCTCGATCCCGAATTCCCGCGCCTCAATGGAATCATCGCCGGCAGCGCGCGGCTGGATTCGTCGTGGCTCGATGTGCGTTTCTCGAACGCGGACCTCACGCATCGCGATGGGGATTCCCCCGCGTCGCGTTTCCGCGGCAATGGACGAGTGACGGTCGGCGATGACGCGCTCAGCTACGACCTGGCGCTGAGCGCGGACTCACTCTCATTCACCACGCTGGCCAAGTCGTACCCGTCCATCAAGCTGCGCGGGCAGTACAGCGGGCCACTGCGCGTGAATGGCACGCTGGCCGACCTCAGCGTGAATACCACGCTGCGGGGTGCGGCCGGCACGATTGGCGTCGACGGAACGCTGGACGGTTCGCCGCCGGGGTATCGGTTCAACGGCGTCGTCGACGTGGCGAATCTGGATCTACGGACGCTGCTGGACACCAGCGCGGTTCCTCGCACGTCGCTGAACGGTCGCCTAACGGCGGATGTGCGCGGCGACTCGACGATGGCGTCGTTGGGCGGGCGAGGGGAGCTGGAGTTGGAGCGGAGTCACGTGGACAGCGTGCGCATTTACGCGCCTTCGCGGATGCAAGTGCGCTTTGTGGACGGACGGGCGCGCGTGGACACGCTGCTCCTGGAAACGGCGGTCGGGCTGCTGCGAGGTTCGGGGGCGCTAGGCCTAACGAATAGCGTGCGGGATTCCCTGCGGTTCGTGCTGAGCGCGGACTCACTCGGCGGTTTGCGACGCTATCTCGAGGGGACTGACAGCGCGTCGCGCGCCGAGGCGGACTCGCTGGCGGGGAATCTCGACGCGCGTGGGGCGCTAGTCGGGTCCGTGGACTCGTTCGCGGTGGCGGCGCGGCTCGAGGGCCGCGGCCTGCGCGTACTGGGCCAGCGGGCGCGGGCCGTGCGCGGCACCGTGGCGTTAGGCGGTTTCCCCAGGAAGCCGAGTGGCACGGTAGACATTGCGCTGGACACGGCTGTGGTGGGAGGAGTTGCCCTGGTGACGGGAGACGTGCATGCGGAACTGGGGGAAGGGGGAAACTTGAACGTCGCGTTAGGTCTGGAAAGCATGACTGGTCCGACGGCGCGCGCCGTGCTGCGCAGTCGGACGGTGGCCGATACGACGTTCGTGGCTGTCGATTCGCTCGCACTGCGGATCGAGGGAAACACCTGGCGATTGGAGCGCGCCTCGGACGTGGTGCTGCGGGGAGACGACGTCACGCTCGCGCCGCTGGCGATCGTTGGTGGGGATGGAGAGCACGGCCGCATCGCGCTCGAGGGAAGCATGCCCAAGACCGCGCCGATGGATCTGCGCCTGACGATCGACTCGGTGGCGATGGATGACTTGGGGAAGCTGGCGCAGACGCGGCTATCGTTAGGTGGGCGCGCCTCGTTACGGGTCAGCGTAAAAGGAACGCGTCCGGCGCCGATCATCGATCTCAGTGGGCGGCTGAGCGGCGCGGCCATCGGCGAGTTTCGTATTGCGCGTGGTGAGTTGACCGGCGCGTATCGCGACAAGAATCTCACCGCCCAGCTGGCGCTCTTCCGCGAGCAGACGCTGGTCCTCTCGGCGGATGCGACGCTTCCCATCGACCTTGCGTTCGAGGCGCGTGGGGACCGGCGTTTGAATACTCCACTGACCGGGAAGATCCGTTCGTCCGAAGTGGATCTGTCCATGCTGGAGTCCTTTACGCCGCGCCTGCAGCGCGCGTCGGGTCGCTTCGATGCCAATCTGGATCTGGGCGGCACGTGGGACGAACCACGATTGCGCGGGAATGTGCTGCTCAGCGGTGGCGCGTTTTCGTGGTCCGCGTTAGGCAACGTCCGCTTCCGCGATGCCAATGCCGATATCCAATTCATCGGAGATTCGGTACAGGTCGCTCGGCTGGTGATGACGAGCGGGGAAAGCCGCGCCGATTCGGCATGGGTCAAAGGGTGGCTCGAGTTCAGCGACCTCGAGAACCCACGATTCGATCTGACCTTCTACGCGAACAACTTTCTCACGATCGCGAATCGCCGAACGGCGGAGTTGACGGTGACGGGGGCGATCGCGCTCCGCGGCGCGCTCCGTGGATCCACGTTAGGTGGGCGCGTGACGGTCAA
>JBFMFA010000811.1:0-2128 GCA_040753195.1 Gemmatimonadota bacterium
CGGCCGCCGTACCTCACGGCGTCGGGTGATCTCAGCCACCATCTCGACAGCTTTGGGCCGCCCTTCGATGTGCAAACCACCAGTGATGGACGGCACGTTGCGTTGAGCGGGACGACCTGGGAGACGTTGGCTGGTTTCGGGCGTGCGGTGCGCTTGGGCGATCGTATTCTCGTCTCCGGTACAACAGCGACGCATCGCGGCGTGGCGATTGCGCCAACGGACGTGGCCGCACAAACGCACTTCGTGATCGACAAGATCGCGGGCGCGCTGCGGTCACTTGGCGCCGGGCTCGAGAACGTCGTACGCACCAGAATCTTCGTTAGGCACCTGGCCGACTGGGAAGTGGTGGCCCGAGCGCATGGCGAGCGCTTCGGCGGGATTCTCCCCGCGAACACACTAGTGCAGGGCGGTTTAGTTGGCGACGAATACCTGGTCGAAATGGAAGCGGAGGCGCTCGTTCAACGCTCCGCCCGCTAGAGATCTCATTGCCGCAGGCAGTTGCCCGGTGAAAATCACGTAATTACCGTAATTACATGGCTCCCCGACGCTTGAAGGTGGCGCGCATTGGGAATTCGCGCGGCGTGCGCATTCCGGCTGAGACGCTCGAGCGCTATCGCATCCACAACAGCGTCGTGATGGAGGAACGCAGCGATGGCATTCTGCTGCGGCCGGAGGGCGCCGCAATGCCCAAGCTGTCGTGGGAAGAAACAGCCCGCGAAATGGCTGCCGAGTCCGAAGAGTGGAGTGCGTGGGCGACGACAGACGCCGACGGCCTCGCCGACCTTGAGTGGAATGTGAAAAGAGTTGCCGAGCGCGGGCCTGGTTACTCGGCGCGTAAGGCACGTCGTAAGAAATGAAGCGTTATGAGGTCCGCTGGGTGCAACTGGATCCGACGCGCGGCGCGGAGATGGCAAAGACGCGCCCATGTGTCATCGTCAGCCTTGATGCGCTGAATGAGCGCCTTCAAACCGTTACTGTCTGTCCCCTAACGACGCAGCTCCATCCCACGTGGCGCTCGCGACTGCAGGTGCGCGTCGCCCGTCAGGCCGCTGAGATCGCGGTCGACCAGATTCGTACGATCAGCAAGGCGCGGCTCGGCGCGAAACTCGGAAAGCTCTCAGACAATGACGCCGCGGCGCTGAGGCGGCTGATCACTGAGATGTATTGTACGCCGTAGCGGCACTTAGACTATCGGATAGCGCCGGTGTTTCGTCCGCAGCACCAGTACTACTCCGGGAAGCCCATTGCGCTCACGAGCTCCTGGAAGCGTCGGTGCCCGCGCAATGGATCCCAGAGCGGAAAAGTCTTCAGCAACACCATGTCCCCATCGCGACTGTCATATCCCCGCTGAAGCCAATCAAGCGCCTCTTCTTCTTGCCCAAGACCAACGTGAATTGCGGCAAATGAGGTTGGCGGAACGTATGTGCGCTTCTGCGCGGAGATTAACTCGGCGAGAATCGTTTCTGCTTCCTGTCGGCGACCTAGGCGGCCATAAGCGTACGCCGCGAACGCTCTCCGCCTAACGTCGCCCGGTCCACTGATGGCCGATGCCCGTTCGGCCGCTGTAAGCGCGTCCTGCAGATCACCTTTACCGTCGAGCGCCCAGTGCAGTCGATCGTACGCGAACATGAACGTCGAATCCAGCTCGATAGCCCGGCGTGCACTCGCAATCGCATTGTCGAACTGCCGCGCGAAGTATAGGGCAATGCTGACTCTCAGCGTGACAGCGGGCGACACCGGACTGATCGCCTCAGCCTGACGAGCCTGGAGGATTGCCTGATCATGACGTCCCAACCAGGACAGAAGCCAGCTGTAGTTTGCGCGCACATTGGCCAAACCCGGGTTCAGGTCCAGAGCGCGGCGAAACTCACGCTCGGCACCAGCCCAATCCCAATCCGCATAAGCAAGCGCAACGGCCAGACTTGCGTGGGCCTGGGGGAGCGATTCATCGAGTTCGATTGCGCGAATCGCCGATCGCTTCGCCGTTTCGAATGAGTTGCGCTGAACAGTACTTCCAAAGAACGGCGGATCGTTATAACACTCAGCACGCAGCCGCCGACTGCTGGCACCTAGCGACCGCGCTGTATCTGGCCCCCGACCCCGCCGAGCTGACGTTTGTCACGCTGGA
>JBFMFA010000812.1:0-2124 GCA_040753195.1 Gemmatimonadota bacterium
GCTTGGCGTTGGAGCATTCTCCAGTTGCTCGAGGTCCGGATTGTTTAAGTCGGTTATGTCGATGTCGCTGCACGCGGCGAGTGCGAGACCGGCGAGTAATGCCGCGATTCTCATTGATGCCTGCATAACGAGTTCCTCCGCTCGCGGCTGGGTTAGAAGATGATGTCGAACGTGATGTAGTACGCGCGGCTCGGTGGATACGGGGCCACGTCCACGTTCCGCGCGATCGCTTGATTGCCGAAGTTGCTGACTTCGGGGTCAAGACCTGTGTAATCGGTCCAGCGCAGCAGGTTCCGTCCGCTGAAGCTCACGCGCGCAGAGCGGATACCACCCCAGATCCCACTCGTGAGTGATCGTGGGACATCGTATGACAACGAGATTTCTCGCATCTTCACATAGGACCCATCTTCCACGTACGTCGCCGCATGCTTGCCAAAACCGGCAAGACGGCGCTCGCCCTTGGTATCCGATGCCCCGGGGATCGGATCCGCATAGTCCTCGGTCACTTGCCCGAAGTCATAGAGCAGCTTCGTTAGGTTGATGACGTCGCCACCCTTCTGCCATTCGAGGAGCGCCCGCGCGGTGAAGCCGCGCCAGGTCACGTCGTTGGAGAACGACATGCGGAAGTCCGGATTCGCCTCGCCTATGGCGCGCGTCACGACTTCGCCCGCATTCGTCGTGTCCAGTCCAACGATCTGCGTTGGTGATTTTCCTCGCTCGATCTGAAACACGCCTAACGAAGTGCCGAAGCCGCCGGTCTGGAATGAGGGGACGGGGAGCTTCGTGATCTCAGAGCTGTTGGATGAGAACGTCGTGCGGAAAACCCAGTTGAGCGCCGAGTTCTGTAACGGGAGTAGGCCTAAAGACAGTTCCAGGCCATCCGTCTGCAATTCCCCGCCGTTGAAAATCTCTTGATTGAAACCGCTCGATGTGGCGAGCTCACGAGTCAAGAGCAGGTCCGTGATGGTTTTGCGGTATACGGACGCTTCGATGCTCGCACGTCCGCCCCATAACGTTGCGTCAACTCCACCCTCGACTTCGCGCTGTCTTTCAGGCTTGAGATCTTTCGACCCCGTAACACCGCCAACGATGAGGCCCGGGAGACCACCGATGTTGATCGTTGCCGTTAGCGGCGTGAAGCGCTGGCCATACAAGGGTTCGTTGCCGGACTCCCCGTACGCGGCGCGCAACTTTAGTTCATCGAAAAGACTCACCCGTGGGAATCGATACGCCACCGCCGCCTTGGGAAAGACGTAAAGCTTGGCCGCGTCTGCGTTCAGACTGCTTTGATCGGCACGGATCCCGAACGTGAGGATCAGTTGGTCGCCTAACGTCTGGATTTCCTCTTGCGCGAAGACGCCGACGTTGTTGACTCGCTGCCGATTTTGACCAACAGCGATCGTCGTTCCCGCATCGACGTTCTGCTGTCCACCGACGAGATTGCGGCTCGCGATGCGCGAGATATCCAGATCGCGCCGCACATATTGCAGACCCGCTGACGTCGTGGCGCGCAGATTCTCAGGCGTCCACGCGTGAACAGCGTTCAGGTCGAAGTTGAGGTTGAGGTTGTCGCTATTGCTGAGAAGCGACGAACCGACCTGGCCATCGTCGTCCTCGAACTGGAGTTCGGGGGGGAAGAACAGCGAGTTCTTTTGCGCGAAGTAGTCGGCCGCCGCCGTCCCCGAGAGCCTGAAAGATTGCGACGATGTCGTCAACGGCGTGTACGTCCCGCGATACGACGAGAGGATGCGGTAGACGTCCTCGGTGTTCTTCATCAGCGTCGCCGTCTGCAATGCATTGGACGCTGTAAAGGGGTTCTCCGGGAAAGTGCCGTCGGGTTGCTGCCTCAGATCGACAATGCTCGGCGTGAACGCCAGCGAATACCAGAAACTCGTCGACGTGTTGTCGTTGTTCGTTAGGCCGCGCGACGCCTTCGTGTGCAGAATATTGGTGCTGAGATTGCTGAGGAAGTTGGTGCCGAAGCGTTGGTCCAGATTAAGGCGAAGTGCCTCGCGGCGGGCCAACGTGTTGATGACGACGCCTTCCTCGTCCTGCAGCTGGGCTGACGCGAAGTACTGCGTTGTTTCGCTTCCACCGCTGACGGTGAGAAAAGTCTCTCTCACC
>JBFMFA010000813.1:0-2123 GCA_040753195.1 Gemmatimonadota bacterium
CCTTGCGATCTGATCCAAAGAGGCTCTGCAACAGCAACTCGAAAACCGATTCCGTACTGCGCGACGCGTCGAAGTACGAGGTGCCGCAGTCGGTCGAACCTACGGGACAGTACTTTGGCGGTTCTTGCCACGACTGACTGTTCGCCTGGGAAACAGCGATAAGGCTCAGACCGCTTACGCAAAGAATCAGTCGTTGCATCAGACACCTCGTGCCGGTTCAACTCGCAAGCGATGCAACGATGCAAAGCGAGTGCCGCGCGCGAGTGTTGTTAGGCAGTCGTTATGACCGAGAGCAAATCGCTCGTGTACGGGATGCCGAGTCGCTGTGCTAAGGTGGAGTCAGCTGCGGAACGGCCGACGAGCACCGAGCGTTCCAGCGCCACGTGTCGCGGCAATGCAAACTCGAGGATGTGTCCGGGGAGTGGCTTTCTGCACCAACAGATCGGTGGCCCGGCGTCGTGCGGACAGTACGAAAGCGCGATCGCGATGCCTAACAACTCGCGCGTGCGCTCGAAACTTTGGTTGACCCGTTCTGCAGTGAGCTCACCGCGGGACACCTGTGGCCGCCACGCTTGAGCACACAAGAGCCAGCCGGCATCGCGCAACTGATGCAGCGCTTCGCGTGCGCGAGGGGCGAGCGCTGTGTCTTCTGCGCGCAGAGCAGGGGACTCAGGGGCCGCAGGAGACTCAGCCCTCGCATGCATCACCAGCACGCCGTCGTATTCCAGAAACACGGCGCGGACTTCGCCGCCCCGCGTCTGGCGCACGAACGAGCGCTGCTCCAGCGACGCGAACCCCTCATCCTCGTCAGGCGGTTCCACGGCGCGTTCATAGCGAAACTGCGCGTCCGGTCCAAAGTAGCGCGGGTCCTTCTTCCCGATGTCGCGCAACTCATCTGGAGTCGGCAGACGCCCGTGCAGCTCGATCAGTCGCGAGATCGCATTGATCTGCGCGTCGGCTGTGCTTGTCGTTAGGTGTATGCAGCGCACCGGGACGCCATGCTGCCAGGCGCACTCGATGACTTCGTTACGCGTCTTGCGGCTGGCATATGTGTTGTCCAACACCCAGCGTTTACGCCCCGCAGCCAAACCTGTCGACAGCGCGACGACTAGATCCGATAGCGATCCGCCGCGTTCATCACGGTTCAGTCGATCATAGCCCCGAGCGACGAGCTCCCGCGCGACGGCGCTCTTGCCGGCTCCCGGCATTCCCATGACGAGGACGACGTCGCCGTCTGCTTCGCGTGTTGGCCGCCGCGCGGATCGCGGGACGCGCAGCAGGCGACCGGAGAAGCGCTCGTCCAGCACGCGGCGATCATCGTCGTTCAGCCTAACGGCGAGTACTCGCGCAAGCGAGTCGGCTGTCTCGCGCCGCGTGCATCCGGGAAGGGGCACGGTGCCGAGGTCGATGAGCCACGCGAGCGCGACCTCGTGGGGTGTCACCCCATGCTCGGCGGCGACCTTGATGAGCGCCGGATCCCGCGCGAGACTCGCCGCCTTGTCGACGCCGCCTAACGGTCGATAGGCGATCAGCCGAATCGCGTTATCGCGGCAATACTCGGCTACGCCGTTGCGCAAGGCGTCGTCGTCCAGCACTGACAAGCTGACCTGTACCGACGCAACGTCCGCTATGTCCCGGGCTGCCTTGATCTGATTGACCGTAACGTTGCAGAGGCCGATGCGTCGGATCATCCCTTCCTGCTGCAGCGTCGCCAACGCGCGCACACTCGTCTCGAATGGCGTCTTGGGATCTACGGCATGCAACTGATACAGGTCGATCGCGGCGACACCTAACGCGTGCAGGCTTGCTTCGCACGCGGCACGGAGCGATTTCGCTTTGGCGTCCGAAACCCAGGCTCCTTTGGGGCGCCGCAGACCACCCTTGCTCGCCACCTCGATCATCGAGCGATCACCGGTCCAGCTCGCGAGGGCGCGCGCAATTAGTCGCTCATTGTGACCAATCTCGCGATCGTCCCAGCAATACGCGTCTGACGTATCGAGGAGCGTCGCTCCAGCGTCCAGCGCGGCGTGGATTACGTCAACCGATCGGCTGTCGTCGCGGTCGCGCGCCGTCGACAGCCGCATGCAACCCAAGCCGATCGCACCCACGGCTACTTTCAGGTG
>JBFMFA010000814.1:0-2121 GCA_040753195.1 Gemmatimonadota bacterium
CGTCAAGATGGGGATCACCGCTGCGATCATGACGCGCTCATTGGCGATTGACCACGCCCAGTCTTCGTCGGAAAAACCGACGCTCCGTGCCGGCGAACGGCCGCCGCGCGAGTGAACGAAGTCGGCGTAGGACGCCAGTCCTTCGCTCACGATGCGCTCCAGCACCGTCCCGGCGTCGGGATCGCGCGCTCTTGCCGTATGCACTTGATGCGTGAGTTCGTGCGCCAGCGTCGACGTGAGCGCGGCCTTATCCACACGTTGCCGAGTGAAGTCAGCGACCATTCCCGCGCCGGCGACGCCGCCCATGTTCGTCCAACCTGGACCGTACATAACGAACCACGTGCCGCGGGGAGATCGTCCTGTCTCAGACGTCATCCATGCAGCGACGGATTCCAGGAGGGTATCGAGGTTTACTGCGACGAGCGAGGCGAGAGTTGCGTGGATGGCGTGGTCACTCTTGCACAAGTCGCGGGCCCATTTGCGAAACGCGGCTTCGTCGCCGAGGTAGCCGCGCCAAAGGTCGACGTAGGGTGTGAAGACATCCCTAACGAGTTGATCGATGACTTGCGAGTTGGTGACGTTTGCGGGATTGATGAGCGCGGCCGCTTCGAGCTTATAGATGTTGACGATGTGCAGAGTACTATCTGCGAGCATGCGTTCGACGGGGAGCTGCGCGAGCCTGGCAATGGTGCCCGGGTCGACGGTGGCTCGCACGCGGGGTTCGTCACCTCCACATGCCAGACTACACCCAACAATCGGGAGTAGGAGAGCGCGCATCGCGCGAGGAGTCATCGCCGTGGTCGGAGAAAGAGATGCGCAGTTTGCTCCGACAGCTAATTCACCATGCGTGAGGCGCCCGAATTCACCAGGATACACACGACCTCCTGATCTTCGAAATGCGGATTCACATCGCCGTGCCGCCCACTGTGTAGTCAGCATCATCAGTAGAGGCGAGGTCGGAGATATTCACGTTCCTGGTGATTCATCACGTTCGACGAGTGTGACCCGAAGCCCACCAAGCACCCGCGGCGCAATGGCCACCCGTCCTCCATCTTCACCCTCGAGAAGCCCTCGGTCGGTGAGAAAACGTCTTGCGGCTGCAATTGATCGAACGCCGATCACTATTTCTTTTATGCCATCCCGTTCCGAGCCAACGAGGCGAATGTCTGGCCCATCGCCGAAGCTGAATCGACGATCGGACTCCGACGCAGTACTCCCCGCCAGGCTTCGCCACTGCACCGCCGCTTTCACAACATCGGTCACCTCAAGCACAATTTCGTTGACTGCGATGACCCCCAGAGGTCCTCCATTTCGTCGGGCCAGATCTGCTTTCGCGGCCGCGCGATTTTCGCTAATTGCCTTTCGGTCGGCGTAGTCGCAGATGAAGACAGTGCCTGATGGACTCAGGCCAGTGAGATCAGTATTCGTCCAGCCGACAACATCGTTGCCTGCAGAATCCCGATAGCGGGAGGTATCAGGCGCAGAATGTTTGAAGCCTCGTCGCGCGAGTTCTAGCACGAGCGTCTCGGTGCCGCCGAGGGGTTCGAAGGCGATCGCCTTCCATTCAGTCGGAAGGATCTCTCCTTTCGCCACCGTCCATTTCACGAACTCGATGACACTATTCCCGGCAGACAACCCACCGCTCGCAAAGCCGCCATAATCCGTGTATGCCCAGGCAACCGCGAGACCGAGCGTGTCGCGGAAGAAAGTGAAGTGGCGCTCTGCATCCGACGACGTTGCGTAGAAGTGATCCACTTTCACGAGGAAGGGCGCGCGCGTAGCGAGTGCATTAGTTGCGGCGCTGCTGTCGCTGGTGTCCGGCAAGTTAGTGCGGCCACAGGCCGCTACCACTATGCTGAGGGCCGCACTCATGATTCGACACACTGCTGTCATAAGCTCCTTGGGAAGCGGATGATCAATCTGGCCTGCATGAGGTCGGTATTCGCTAGGAGGAAGGCAATGGCTGCCTAACGGCGTGCCGTTCTGCTGCGCTCCAACGGCTTGATATTCCCAACGAGGCCTAACGACGAGATCATCAAGCAGCTCGTTTCGTCTCGGAGGGGGTATGCTGTATTCTGGTATCGATCTGCACAAACGTACAATCGCGATTCAGACCGTGGA
>JBFMFA010000815.1:0-2118 GCA_040753195.1 Gemmatimonadota bacterium
CCATCTCGATCTTGGGACGCGCACCGGCGACGAATGCCACCACGGCAACCGGAACCGTCCCCGTCGCCCCCGATGCCACGAGCCCTAACGTATCGACTTGGGCTTCGAAGCCACCGCCCGCGGCACGAAAGCGCACAACGGCGTTAGGCACGGGACGCCCGTCGGCATCGAGCGCCTGCGCCGATAGACGCAACGTGTCTCCGGCGTTCATCACCGGATTCGCCGGCGTAACGACCAGACGCGCGATTGGCGACTGCGGCTGGGCCGGCTGCGTTGGCTGGGCCTGCTGTAGCGCGAACAGTACGAGAAGACGAACCATGGACGACCGCCCGTGAGAGTCTAAGGCACGACCTGCGTTCTGGGCTCCAGCCGCACGATCCACAACCCCGAATTGAAATCGTTGATGAAAGCGAGGTTGTTCTTGACCACAACGCCCCAGGTCATCGCCACGTTAGGCACGAAGCCACTTTCGTGTGCCGTATTCACGTGGGCAATTTCGCGCCCCTGGGCCTTGAGATCCCCGCGCAGCTCACCGGAGATGTCGAACGCACGGAAGCCCGCATTGTACGCCCCCATATACAACGTGTCTCCCGCCACCCACACGTTGTGCACGCCACCGTACTCGGGTTCGTACCACGCCACCGAACGCGGGTTATTGACGTCGCTCACGTCGATCACCTGCATGCGCCCATACGCGCGCGCCGGCTTTCCCTGGAAGAGCGCGGCCGCCGCATCGTTGCCGAAGACTTCGTCGGCAATGAAGACGTAGTTCTTGTGGCGCCACGCGGTGTGCGTCCCGCGGATGAACCCTTTCCCGCCTTGCAGCTCAACGTCTTTGTACAGCTTGTCAAGGTTGTACTTATACTGCGCGACCACCTGCGGATTATTCGGTGAGCCTCCCTTGATGCCGTTACCCACGTCGAGGATGATGAGCCCATCGTTCCACCAGCTCCCGTATAGCAAACCGTCCTGCACGTCGACGTCGTGCAACGTGCGCCCTGCATCCCCGAATTTGCGCGGCGTGCGCCACGTGGCGACTTCCTTCGGCTGCGCCGGATTGTTGATGTCCACGATGTGCAGCGCGCCGGTGGCGTCATTCGTTAGGTACACGTGCGTACCGTGCGTCGGGTGCGTATACACGAAGGCCGAATGCACACCTGACGTCACGCCCTGAGAAAAATCCGCGATCTTTTTCGGATGCAGCGGATCCTCCGCTGAGGCGATGCCAATGCCGTTGATGCGATTGTCCGCTCCCTCGCGCGTGTACACGATGGTCTTACCGTCCGCGGTCGTCATGATGTCGTTGACGATGCGGAAATTGTCGACGAGAGAATCGACGATCACCGGATTTGCTGGATTGGAGATGTCAATCGAATAGAAGCGATCACCGCCGAGGTGCGTGCCGAGATACGCGACTTTCCCGTTAGGGTGAACCCAGACTTCGGCTGTTGGAAACTTCGAGCGCACCACCTGTCCGACCACGGTGGCTTTGCGCCGCACATCACGTTCCGAGACGACGACGTTCACGTCGCCGCTGGCGGTCCCGAAATCGGCCTTCACAGTGTATGTGCCGGGTTCGTAGGCGACAAACGCGCCCTGAGCGTCGATTTCACCTTTTCCTGGCGCAAACAGCCACACCGGCGTTAGGCCCTCGATCGCGCGCCCTTGCGCGTCTCGCGCGTCGGCGCGGAATCGAATGACGTCGCCTGTGCGAGCTTGCGGTGTTGAGGCGGTGAGCGTCACGCGGGTCACGCGAGATGGGAGCACCGTGACGTCCATGGTGGCGCGCGTGTTCCCGACCGAAGCCGTCACAGTCGCGCGTCCCGCTGTCCCAGCCGCGATGATGCCGGCGTCGCTGACAGAAACAACGTTAGGCGCCGAGCTGCGCCACTCGACGCGATCGTCGCGCGTATCGCCGGTGGCCGTGTACACCTTGGCGTCGACGCGCATCCGCTGACCCGCCGCCAAGCGCTGCGGCTGCGGGGACAACGCGATGCGAGCCGCGGGCCCGGGGACCATGCGCACTTCGATGCGCTGCACGAGGGGCCGTGTGCCCGGAATGATGGCGCTGGCCGCGACAGGCAATGTCCCAGCGGCTCCAGACATCACCAACCCCGT
>JBFMFA010000816.1:0-2118 GCA_040753195.1 Gemmatimonadota bacterium
CTCATCGTCGTTGTCAGAATAGTCCACCCCAGCAAATTAGAGTGGGTGTCAAACGACCAGCTGGTCCGACGATATGAGCCTGGAGATTGGGATGCGTGGCTGCGCATGAGTCTCGCGCTATTTCCAGATCAGTCCGCCGACGAAGCGGCGCGCGGCATGCGCGCATTCCTCGCGCGCGAGGACTCAGTACTGCTCATCGCGTTACGTCCCGACGGTTCGGTGTGCGGGTTTGTTGAAGCCAATTCCAGACCCTACGCCGACGGTTGTGAGACGTCACCCGTTGGCTATGTCGAGGCGTGGTACGTTGATCCCGATGTGCGTCGCCATGGTTACGGCCGTGCCCTGTTAGCGGCCGCTGAGGAGTGGGCGCGGACACGTGGCTATCAGGAGATGGCGTCGGACACACAGCTCGACAACGATGTGAGTCGCCAGGCTCATACTCGCAGTGGATATGCCGAGGTCGACCGCGTCATCCAATTTCGTAAACCTCTGAGGTAGTTCGAATCGTCATGCACTCGTCCGTTTGCTCACTACTGCGGGTATGCGTTGCCCTCAGCCTCTCCGCCACCGCGACGTCTGCCCAATCCCTGACGCTGATTGGCTTGGACGGGCCCGCGAAATCGTTAGGTATGCGCGAGCTACAAGCGCTGCCGCAGGTGGAACACAGCGACTCGGGAGCGAACGGCGTCACACGCTATCGTGGTCCCACTCTGCGCTCGGTCGTGACACTGGCTGGTGCGCCAGAGGGGCGCGCGCTGCGCGGGCTCGGCATGACGATAGTTGTTCTTGCTGAAGCAGCCGACAAATACAAAGTCGCCTACACGCTCGCCGAAATCGACGAGCAGTTCGGGGCGCGCACTCCCTTGGTTGCCTTGACGCAGAACGGCCAACCCATTGCAGGAAACGAAGGTCCAATGCGCATTGTTATGCCGGGTGAGACGCATCGTGCGCGCTGGATCCGGCAATTGACGACGTTGCGCCTCTTGCAGCTCGGCCACGAGCGCTGACCTAACGAGATCGTGCCGCGGAAGAAACATGCATTCGCGGACGTGCGGCGCATCGCACGGAGGTTCCCGGGCGTCGAAGAGGGAACTTCATACGGAACGCCGGCGCTGCGCGTGGCGAAAAAGTTCATGGCTCGCATGTGGGAAGACGGCGAAACGCTGGTCGTCAAGTGCGGTTTCGACGAACGCGACTTCCGGATGCGCGCGGATCCCGACACGTTTTTCAGCACTGACCATTACCGCGGCTATCCAACGGTCCTCGTGCGCCTCACGCGTGTCACGGAGCGCGATCTGCGTGACGTTTTGGAAGTTGCCTGGCGCCTGAACGCGTCAAAACGCCTGCTCGCCCTGTTCAAGTAATCCGGAACGCAGTGCTATCGTTCATCGTCCCGGCGTACAACGAAGCGCAGCACCTCCAGCGCACGCTGCGGGCGATTCACGACGCCGCGCGTGCCGTGTCACAGCCATATGAAATCGTGGTCGCGAACGATGCGTCAACGGATGCCACGCGCGACATCGCTCTCTTGTGTGGCGCCGAAGTCGTCGACGTCTCGCATCGCCAGATCGCGGCAACGCGCAATAGCGGCGCCCGAGCCGCGCGTGGAGAAGTCCTGCTGTTTGTCGATGCAGACACGCAGATCTCTACGGCAGTATTGCGTTCCGTTTTAGGTGCTCTGCGCGATGGGGCTATCGGCGGCGGTGCTCACGTCCTGTTCGACGGCGTCGTTCGATGGCAATATCGTCCGGTCATGTGGATCGGCACGGCGACGTCGCGCCTTGCGCGGCTCGCATTTGGTTGCTTTGTGTTCTGCACGCGCGATGCGTTCGACGCTGTCGGCGGCTTTGATGAGGAGCTATATGCGAGCGAAGAAATCTCTTTCAGTCGCGCGCTCAAGCGGCTCGGGCGATTCGTCATCCTGCGAGAAAGCGTTCTTACGTCGGGCCGTAAGCTGCGCGCACATTCGGCGCGCGAAGTATGGCGCGCGTTAGGCCACGCCGCGCTGCAGATGCTGGGGCGCAGGCGCGGTCGCCACGGCCTCGACGCATGGTATGGTTCGCGGCGGCGCGACCCGGGTGCTCCGCCGTAAACGGCGCCCAATGAGAAGCATGCGTC
>JBFMFA010000817.1:0-2118 GCA_040753195.1 Gemmatimonadota bacterium
CGGCTCCAATTGAACGACCGTTTGGGAGGCGTAGGGGCCATTAGACTGATATCACTGCAAGCTGGCGATGTACGGTAGGTGTCGGAAATTCTCGGCGTGGTCGAGCCCGTAACCTACAAGGAATTCGTTCGGCGCATCGAATCCAACAAACTTGATCGGATACGACAGGTGCTCCGCAATGTGCTTATGAAGGAAAGCGCAAATCTCCAATGATCGAGGCCGTCTAGCCGACAGGTGCAACATCAAATGATTGAGTGTGCGCCCTGAGTCTACTACGTCTTCTACCAAAAGAATGTGCTTTCCCTCCAAAACCGTCTCCGGATCATACACCAGTTTGACGTTTCCGGATGATACCATCGCATCGCCGTAGCTCGCGGCGACGAGAAAGTCGACGAACAACGGGCGCCTGATACTGCGAACCAGGTCGCTCACAAAGATGAAACTCCCCTTCAGCAAGCCAAGGACGAGAAGGTCCCCGTCCGGATACGTAGCCGTAATCTCGGCGCCGAGTTCTCGAACTCGCTTGGCGATGGCCGCTTCGGTATAAACCACACGGCGAACCGCCCGGCCGTCTAACCTCGGGTCAGCGTTCACGGCGATTTCCTCTGAGGATACGTCATCCGGCCTCATTCGTATTCACCGCGACCGCTGCGTGAGAGACCCCCGCAGCCGACAAAACGTTGCCCCTCAATGTGCCGTTCTCCCAAACGCGGCTCCCTCTCGTCACCGACGATTGACGTGCGACGATGATAGTGTCGCCAACGCGCTTTAGGGTTAGCCCCGTACACTGGGCCTGTTGACCGGAGCGCGACCTCAAGGCGAAGTCGGTTGCGCGTACGATGCCGCGACGGTCGAGCGCGGGGCCAAGGCGCGCAACAATCGCCGGCCAGAGCACGGCGATCGCTGCTCTGTCGAGCCTGCCAAGCGCGGCCGCATCCACCCACAGCTGCTCGGCAATCAGAACGGAAACACTGACCGCAACGGATTCAGCACGACGCCGCAACTCGGCAGCTTCGCGGCTTAACCGCAGGATCGAGCGCTCGAATTCCGGCTGGACGCTTCTAATGGCGGGGAGAAGGTCATGCCGGACGCGATTTCGCAGATAGCGGCGATTGGTGTTGCTGGGGTCCTCAGCATGCTTCAGTCGGTGCGCCGCGGCGTATCGTTCGAGCGCCTGTCGTGACGTGCGCAAGAGCGGCCGCACGATCGGACTCTCGGCGTACAGGGCCGCGATCCCACGCGCACCTGCGCCGCGCAGGACGCGCATAACAACAGTCTCGATCTGGTCGTCGCGCGTGTGAGCCGTGACGAGTGTGGCACCGCGCTGCGCCGCAACCTTACTGAGAAACTCCCAGCGCATGTTGCGCCATTCGCTCTCACTCGCTGCGCGACGCCGAGCGCGACCGCTCACCACGGGAATACCGTAGCGCCGCGCTGTGGACCTAACGAGTTCTACAGCCTCCGTCGCATGCGGGCCTGTCGCGTGATCGAAGGTTGCGACGCAGCTGCGCGTTCTGATGCCGGCGCGCCGCCGAACCATGTGCAGCAACGCCATCGAATCCAGCCCACCGGAGACAGCCAGCACCAGCGGACCCGGCGCGCGCGACAACGCGTGTACAACCGACGCTGGAATCGATCGCGACGCGCGTTGTTTCAGCATGTCGGAAATGTACATCGGCTCAGGCTGGCCCGGAGACTCGTCGCTTGCTACTTTCTGGACGGGAATAGCCTCACGAGGAAATCGCAGTGGAGACGCACGGTCCGCTTGGCACGCTTTGGGTTGGCTTGGGACTCAGCGCATACTTTCTCGCGCTCACCTGGATGAACATCCTGTTGGGCCATTTCCTCACGCCGCTGTTCATCATCCCGCTGACCTGGTTGCAAGACGCCATGAAGAAACGAAAGCGCAACGCGACGTGACACAATTTTCGCGCAGCGCTCGTAGTTGCTAACCGTGGGACGGGGCAAAGGCCCCGTCCCTTCGTCGTTTCGCCCCTTTAGGTAGGAGCCTAACGGTCATGGGAACGATCATCCTGCTGGTCCTGCTTGCGGTCCTCGTGTTCTGGGGAGTCGCTGCCTACAACGGCCTCATCGCGCTCAAGAATCAGGTTGAGAACG
>JBFMFA010000818.1:0-2115 GCA_040753195.1 Gemmatimonadota bacterium
GCATAACGCGAGGCGTGGCTGCGCAATCCCAAACCAGTCGCGCAGCCCACTCGTCGTCACGCGAGCCACTCGTGTGATCGCTTCGCCGGTGAGAGCGTGCGGGACGTCGCGCAGCGCGATGTGAGTCGTCACCAAAACAACGCGCAGCTTGTCGGACGCAAGCATCATGGCCACGTCGGACCCGGTGAGCGCCGCCAGCATCTCCGTGTGCCCCGGAACGTCGTAGCCGCCTTCGAGCAGCGCGTGTTTGTCGACCGGCGCTGTCACAATGCCGTGCACCTCCCCGGCCAGCGCTAACTCCGCCGCGCGTTCGATGGCACGGCCGGCGAGCTTCCCGGCAGCAGCTGGCAAGTCGCCCGTACGCCAATCGCCGACGGATTCGTGGACGCTAATGGGGAGGCCGCGGGGCCCGATCACGCAGGGATCGATCCCGTCGCTGTCCGTAAGATCCGAGAGCGCGCGCTGCACCACTTCCGGTCCGATCCCGCGTGGATCGCCCAGCGTAATCGCCAGGCGCACAGGGTGCGAGCCGTCAGAACGCGGCGCGCGCAAGGTCGTTAGGCGGCCTACAGCCGCACGGAGACGTACGTCTCTCGCTTCAGCGTATCGATGAGGCGACGGATAGCCTTGGCTTCAGCGAGCATGTCACGCAGCTGATCGCGCAACTCGGCGACCGTGTATTCGCCCCCCGAGTCCACTTCGATGACCTGCGCCACGACGAACTTGGGCACGCCGCGCGCCGCGTCTTCGATACGGAACGGCGTCACGAAGTCGTTAGGCTTGGCGTCTTTGAGCGCTTCGGCGTACGTCGGCGGAAGCTCGGATGTGGGGAACGGCTGTAGGCTCCCCTTTTCCTCGATCGAGTCGTGATACCGCGCGTATAGCGTGTCGAGGGGAATACGCCCTGCTTTCCACAGCCCTGATACGCTGTCCGCACGTACCTTCGCGCGCGCGATGTCCGTCGAGTCGTACGCGGGACGGATCAGAATCTGGCGCGCCTTCACCTCACCCGGTCGCACACGGTCGACGCGCACGATGTGAAAGCCATCCGGCGTTTCAGCAATCGGGCCGACCTGACCAGGGTTGAGGTTGAAGACGAGGTTATCCATCTGCTCATACCCGGGGATCGCCTGCCGCCGCTGCCAGCCGAGGTCACCACCGTTCTTGTTGGTGGTGGTGTCCATCGATTCGCGTTTGGCGAGCAACTCGAAGTCCGCGCCGCCGCGGATGTCTTTCAACAGCGACTCCGCCTTCGCTTTCGCCGCTGCACGAGCTTTGTCGGATGCTTCGGTCGGCACGACGATCTGCCGGAATGTGATCGTCGGCGGCTTCCTGCCGAGCTGGCCTTCGGTGCGTCGGCGATTCACCTCTTCGGTGATTTCGGCATCGGTGACGCCGACCGGGATCATCTTGCCATCGCGGCGCAGCTTTTCCACCAGACGGCGCTGCAACGTGGAGCGGCGAACCTGCTCCCCTAACCAGCGCCGATACTCCTCGGGCGGACCGAAACCGCTTTGACGCAAGGCGGAGGCGAATTCGGCATCGCTCTGGAAGCGCGCACGCTGCCGTTTCATCTCCTGCTCGACGCTATTGAGCACATCGGCTTCGTCGACCGCAACGCCGGTATCAGCCCGCGCGCGCTGCACCAGCACCTCTTCGTCGACCAACCCATCCAGCACGTCGCGCGCGAACTTGAGCTGCCCGACGGAGTCGTTAGGTATTTGCATCCCCGCCGCGCGGCGCTGGGCGATCGCCTCGAGCAGATCGCTCCAGAGAATGGGCGTCGTTCCAACTATCGCAATGATGCTGTCGAGACCGACCTGCTGTGATGCCGGCGGCGTCGCCGGCGGCGGTTGCGCCGTTAGGCGCTCGACACTGCCGAGCGCCAGAGCGAGACAGAGGACAGCAACGAGGCGGCGCATTGTGGCTATTACTTACCCGAATCCGGACGCGGGGTGCCCGGCATTGGAACTGCCGAAGGTGGTCGCGCCGAGTCAGCCTGCGCACGCACGCGCTGAGCTTCGGTGAGCGCGCGGTCGATCGCGGCGGCGTTGACCTTGCCGTCGTACTTCTCGCGCAAAACGCTGGCGACGACGTGCGGCACGTCCACGAACT
>JBFMFA010000819.1:0-2111 GCA_040753195.1 Gemmatimonadota bacterium
AGCCCCAACAAAGCGTGCCGCGTCGATTGGCGTCATGGCATCGCCCACACCTTGCTGCCTAACGAATGCACGGATGGCGCGTGCGCGGTCTGCCGCATCCGTGAGCCACCGGGCCTTGCCGATGACGAGAACAGAGCGCCACTTTCCCACGTGCGTGACGTCGAGCACCGTGAGACACAAGCCCGGATACATCTCAAGGGCACGTAGCTTCCGCCCGCGTCTCATTGCGATGTAGATGTCTTCGCCATCGAATGCGTAGGCGACCGGCACGGCGTAGGGCCGCGCGTCTGCAACTTCCGTGACCGACACAACACCCCACCCACGTTCGCTCAGGAGTTGATGGCATTCAGCTCGATCCAGAACTCGACTTCTGTCGGCCAACGCCGTGTGCTGCGTCGAATTCGCTGGATTGACCATGAGCGTCTCATTCAAGCGCTGGAACCCGCGATTCTTACGTCTCCCGAGTAACGCCGACGTAAGGGAAACACGTGCAGTGTGTCAGGCAACTCGTGACATCGGCTCGCGGACGCGAGAAGTCACGCGTGGTTAAGGGCTACTAGCACGTACCCTCAACCGTAATCCTCTGGCGCGACTATGGCCTCGGCGCCAGCACCCGGCACGGTTCAAAAAATGAACTTGTTCCGGTCCGAGGTTCGCCGCACCTTTTGACGCATGAGCGCCTACGGCCAATTCTGCCCTGTCGCGTTAGGCGCCGAGATCTTCGCCGAACGCTGGACGCCGCTGATACTGCGCGAGTTGCTCGCCGGCGGACGCCGCTTCAGCGACATCCACCGCGGCGTCCCCCGCATCTCGCGCAACCTCCTCGTGCAACGTCTGGACTCGCTGAGGCGCGCGGGGATCATCGATCGTCGCACGGCCCAGACCGGACGCGGACACGAATATCAACTCACCCAAGCGGGACGTGAGCTTGGTTCTGTCATCGACGCGCTGGGCACGTGGGGGTACAAGTGGGCGAGCAAAGATCTCACCGACGAGCACCTCGACCCGGATTTTCTCATGTGGGCGCTGCGCCGCATGGTGAAAGTCGACGCGCTCCCTGCTCACCGCGTCGTGGTGCTGTTCCGTTTCCCGCGCGAACAGGACCGACATTTCTGGCTCGTCCTGGAACGTCCGTCCGTCGATCTCTGTCTCTTCGATCCCGGCTTTGACGTCGACCTGGAGTTGCGCGCAGAAGTGCACGCCCTCGCGCGCGTCTGTCTCGGTCATGCGCCGCTTCTTCAAGTCATGAAGGCAGGTCAGGTCGAAGTGCTGGGCGCGCCGAGTCAGCGACGAGCGTTGTGCACGTGGCTCGGCACGACCAGGTTCGCGACGGCGGCAAAGGAACGCACGACGTAGCGGACCGCGTTGGTTCATTTTTTGGGCTGTTCGCGAAGGGTGGCTCGTCGGTAACGTCGCCGGTGTCCATAGGACCCAGCGGCTTCAGCCAAGGAGTCCACGATGTCTCGAGACCGCCTAACGGGAGCTTTGTTGCTTCACACCATTCTTACGGCGGCAGTCCTCGCGTGTGCAAGTGACACCACCCTCGCCGCGACCGCCGCCTCCGACTCGACGGCGCGCAGCGCTGAAGTACGCACCATCGCCGCATGGAACCAGATCGCGTTGCGAACGACGGCCAGCGGTCCATTCAGTCCGCCGCGCGAGACACGCACGATGGCGCTCCTGTCTGCGGCTGTCTTTGACGCCGTCAATTCCATCACGCAGCAATACGAGGCGTATGCCGTCCGCCTGCGGGCCGATCGCACGGCATCTATCGAATCAGCCGTGGCCTCCGCGTCGCACCATATCCTCGTTTCGCTCTACCCCGGCGCGACTGCGGCGCTGAAGGTGACGTACGACTCCGCGCTGACCCACGTCCCCGCCGGTCCGGCGAAGGACGCCGGCATCGCGCTCGGTCGCGGTGTGGCGGCGGCACTACTCGTCATGCGTTCCACCGATCGTGCTGACGCCGCCGTGTCACATACGACGGAATCTCGCATCGGCGTATGGACACCGACGCCGCCGGCGTTTGCGCCGGCACTCGAAGCCGGGTGGGGGCGCGTGACGCCCTTCGTGCTCGATTCCGGTTCACAGTTTCGCCCGCCGCCCCCGCC
>JBFMFA010000820.1:0-2105 GCA_040753195.1 Gemmatimonadota bacterium
CGTAGTTCCAGGAGCCTTGAATGGCGAGCAGCCGCATGAACATGGCGACGTGTGTTCGCAATGGTAGCGGCGGCGGCACCCGGGCGGCGGGCGGACTCGTAGGCTGCGCGGTCATCTGATAAAGTAGATCGCGATGCCTACTGCCAGCGCCGCGAAGAATATCGGCCGCGTGAACGACACGGCTGTGAAGTGCTTCCACACGGCGCTCGTCGCAACCGCAACGGCAACCGCCGCGAGGATGAGTCGCGTCGCGGCCATGGAGTGCGGCCACGTGCGAATCGCCACATCGCGGAGCGGAAGCGCCAGCGCGAGAAGAACCGCGGTGAGCGCACTCGCGCGCAAAAAATCCGAGGCGAGGCCGCGCGCCTGTAGCATCCGAATCACGGACCAATCGCCGCTCGCAACCGCGTCGTGCTGTTGCCGTGCGCGTTTGGCATTGAGCGTGCGCAGCTGCACCATGGACCATCCACCGAGCCACGCCCCGGCCAGGGCGACCACGACGCCGATCATCAACCCCGCGCCGTGCGTGGCCTGGGTGTCAGCGACAATGGCGCCGCCGACGAGCGACGCAGAGCCCCACTCCGGATAGCGCGACGCGCCGACGGGGAGCGTTTCCAGGGCGAAACATTCCACAATTGCTCCGCAGAGGACGCCTAACATCGGGTTCCCGGCGAGCGCACCGCCTAACGAAGCAGCAACGATCGGACGTGAGAGCATCGCTTGCGGAAAGCTCACCGTGTCGAAGCCGACGATGGCCCCCGTGACGATGATCAGTACGATGTCCACCGTGGTCATCGCCCGCCTTCGCCGTTCAACATCTCATTCAATGGCAACGGACGCGCGGCCGGGACATCCTGCGCGGTGATCTCGATGCCACGCGCTTCCAAAGCGCGCAGCGCGCCCTCTTCCTGCGGAGTGAGGAACACGTAACGCAAGCGCTGAATGCGTCCCGGCTTGTGGTGGATGCCTCCGACATTGACCCTTTTGATGGTTCCCGCCGCCTGACAAAGTTGCGCCATGCTCGCGATGTCCGACGTCAGGAGCAGACCGCGTCGATCATCCGTCTGGTACTTGAGCAGGTTCTCCATCGCACTCGACACATCGTCGAAGTAGACGCTCATCTCCGGCGGCACACCCATACGATATAGTTCCTGTTCCCACTCGCTCCCCGCGACCTCGTTGTCGACGAGAACGATGAACTCCAGCCCGAGCGGCTGTCCCCATCCCACGACCACCTGACCGTGGATGAGCCGATCGTCGATGCGATAGAGCTCAATCGCCACGCCGCGCATCTCCAGGGGCCGTGCTCTCGACCGTGGTGAGGGCGCTGCGGCCCCGCTCCACGGCATGACGCGCCGCCTCGGCCGGCCCCATATCATCGCTGAATACGAACTCCAGCAATGAAGCAAGGTTCGCCCCAGTCACCAATACGAGCTCGGGCCGCTCGCGCAGGAGTTTCCGCGCCGCCATGGTACAGCTTCCCGCCGGAAGATCGGTAAAGATCGTCGTCACGTTAGGCTGCTGTGCGAGTTCTCGCATCTTCGCTTCCACGTCACGCGCCGACAGATCGCGATTGGACATGCCGATGAGGGCGCTCTCTCGGCCCGCGATTTGTGCGACAGCTGATATGACGCCTCCCGCAAAGTCGGCGTGTCCCGCGACGATCGCACGCTTTTCACTCATCGTCTTCAACGAGATACTGCCTGATCTCAGCAGCCCGGCGCATGTGTCCGATCAGCCGCTCATTGAACATCTGCGCAGCATCCATCCCACTGTACTTGAGCAGGTGATTCATGGCGATGACTTCCGCGATCACCGTGATGTTCTTCCCCGGATTCAAATAGACGGTGATTTTTGGCAACGCAACACCGAGGACGTCCGTCGTCTCTCCATCGAGACCGGTGCGATCAGCCGCGACGTGTTCGCTCCACTCGACGAGCTGCACCACGACCTCGATGCGCTTCTGCTGGCGTACCGCGCGCACGCCGAAGATGTGCGAGATGTCGATCAAGCCGACGCCGCGGATCTCCATGACGTGACGCTGCAGGTGATGTCCACGCCCAATCACGACGTCATTGCCGCGACGCGTCACCAGCACCAGATCG
>JBFMFA010000821.1:0-2104 GCA_040753195.1 Gemmatimonadota bacterium
GGGACGCCAAGCCCTTCCATGAAGTTCTGTAACCACGCGGCTCGGTGATCTGTGGGTGGCGTAGCGGCGTACACGAGATAGGAAGATGTTAGTACCGCCATCACTGCTAGCACGTCATCGCCGGCAAGGTCTTGCACGAGAAGCACAAGCGGCTCACCGCGCCCAGCTCGCGCGTATTCCGTCTCCACTCCACCTGCGCAGACGACTGCCCGCACCGCCTGGAGAGCGGGGCGAGCAGTCGCTGCGCGAGCCAATATCGGCTCGGTCACCGTACGATCCAGGCAGGAGCCACGCCACCACCCCACGCTGCATCTACAGTCCGCAGTCGCAGACCGCTTCCGTCAGGCCGCATCGTGTACAGCTGTTCGCGGCCTTGACCAGCCAGCGCTGTTCCGCTGACGGCGATGTAATGACCATCGGGGGACCACGCAGGCGCGCGCTGGTCACCGGCAAGCTCCAGCCTAACGGCGGTACCGCCTTGCGACGAGACGAGCATGATATCGTCGCCGTTGGCTCGATTGACGGTGTTGTACCTAACGAAGGCGATCTTCTGCCCGTCGGGAGAGAACGTCGGCATCATGTCGAACCCCGCGTCCGTGGTGATCTGCCGCGCGTTGGTACCGTTGGCGTCGATCGTCCACACCTTGTGATTCGAATTCATGGCACCGATGAAGGCGATGCGCGAACCATCCGGCGACCAGACGGGGTCGCGCTTGTCCGTCATCGCATCCGAAATGGACCGCGTTAGGTTCGTGAGCCCGGTCCCGTCCACGTTGATGACGAAGAGATCCTGGCGTCCGTCGATGTCTGCGCGGAACAGAATCTTGTTGCCGGCCGGACTCCACTGCGGCTGGTCTTCCATGCCGGGGTAGCGGGTCAGCCAGCGCATGTTCATCCCGTTGCGGTTCACGATGTACAGGTCGTTCTGCAACTCGCCGGTCGGCGTGGTCTGAGATACGGCGAAGACCAGCTGCGTACCGTCCGGCGAGGGCGACGCGTCGCGCGACACGTTTCCCGCGTTGATCTTCTGCGGCGAAGCGCCCGGCGTGAGCAGGTCGAGCGTGAAGATCTCGGAGCCGCCGTTATGCCAGCGGTTGTAAATCAGGCTGTACGTTGGGCGAACGCTGACGCTGAGGGTGAGCGACGTGCTCACACCCTCAATAGCTGCCGTCAGCGTAAACGTGCCTAACGAAACAGCTTCGATCGTACCGAACCAGAGGTCGTGATTCGTCACCCGCGCTACGGCGGGGTTGCTCGACGTCCACTGGACCGATGCGTTGGCGACCTGACCATTCGCGCGCTTGACACGCGAGCCGAAGACGAACGCCTCTCCGACCTCGAGACCCGTCGTCCCCGCATCAATGAAGACCTCCACCACGGGTGCGTTTTTCACGCGAACCGATACCGAGGCAACGACGCCTTCGATCCTGGCCGTGATCGTGGCGATACCGGGATTCACAGCCTCGATGTTCCCACTCCAGACGGCCGCGACCGAAGGTCTGTTGCTCAGCCAATCGACCTGCCTGTTCTCGAGCACGTTGCCGTCGTTGTCGAACGCGATCGCGCTGATTTGCGTTCTGCCGTCCCACTCCAATTCGATATCGTTGTCGACGCTCAAGCGCACCTCGGCAACCGTCGCACGAGGCAGCGGCAGGACGGTGATCAGCGCGCGACCGAGCTTCCCTTCACTCGTCGCGCGGATTCCAACCTCTCCAACCGCGATCGTCGTGACGACACCTTGCGTCGAGACTGTAGCTACACTCTCGTTCTCGGAGCTCCAGGAAACGGTGCGATGAAGGTCCGTTCCATCGGCCGCTTTTGGCTGCGCCTGCAGCGTCAGCTGCCCACCCATCACGACTGACTGCAGCTCGGGGGTCACGGACACAGACGCGACTTGGGGCGGCGGCGGTGGCGTCGGCTCCACGATTCCAGCACCACCGTCACTGCAGGCGGTTAACAGCGTCAGTGCGATTGCGGGCAGCGTCGAAGCGGCGCGCACACTCTTCCGGGCAGACATTGCTTGATTCTCCATTTGGGTTTGCGAAGGTCGTTCGCGGGGAGAATCTCACGGCCACCGATTAGGAAACCGCTTAAATGCGCTCCA
>JBFMFA010000822.1:0-2099 GCA_040753195.1 Gemmatimonadota bacterium
GCCTTGTCGGCTAGCTCGGCGAAGGCGTTGGCGTCACGCACGGCGAGATCAGCGAGCACCTTGCGATCGATCTCGATGCCGGCGCGGCGCAGGCCGTTCATGAACGTGGCGTAAGACAGCTCGTGCATGCGGGCCGCCGCGTTGATGCGAACGATCCACAGGCGGCGGAATTCCCGCTTCTTGTTGCGACGGTCGCGATAGGCATAACGCCACGCGCGCTCGACGGACTCCTTGGCCGGTCCCCAGAGCTTGCTGCGCGCGCCGTAGTATCCGCGCGCCGCTTTCATCACCTGCTTTTTGCGCTTCAGCCTAACGACGTTCGATTTGACGCGAGGCATGATTCCTCCTAGGCCTGGAGCAGGCGCTTCAAGACTTTGACTTCACCTGGCGGCCCGATGAGGGCCGGCCGGCGCAGGCGACGCTTCCGCTTCGCGTCCTTCTTCGTGAGGATGTGGCTCTTATTGGCGCGCAGACGCCGGACCTTGCCCTTCCCCGTGACGGAGAAGCGCTTCTTGGCGCCTTTGTGTGTTTTCATTTTTGGCATAGCAAAGACCTCGACTATTTCGGGGCCAGAATCATCGTTAGGGTTTTTCCTTCCATGCGCGCCGCGCTCTCCACCTTGGCGATGTCGGCCAGATCCGTCGCCACACGTTGTACCACCGCTTCACCGAGCTCCGGGTGCGCGATTTGGCGCCCGCGGAACATGAGCGTGACTTTCACTTTGTTGCCTTCGCCCAGGAAGCGCCGCGCGTGGCGCGTCTTGGTTTCGAAGTCGTGTTGATCGATGCCGGGGCGGAATTTCACCTCCTTCAGCTCGATCACGTGCTGCTTCTTGCGTGCGAGTCGCGCCTGCTTGGCCTGCTCGAACTTGAACTTGCCGAAGTCCATGATGCGGACCACGACGGGTCGCGCCAATGGAGCTACTTCGACGAGGTCGAGTCCAGCTTCGTCGGCGAGCGCGAGCGCCCGGTCGACTTCCATGATGCCAAGCTGTGCACCGTCGGCGCCGATGACGCGCACGGGACTGATGCGGATCTGGCGATTGACGCGGATGCGCGGCTGCTTTGCTGTGTCTTGCGGTTGTGGTTGCGGCGGCGTTGGCTTATCTCCGTTTGAGGTTGGGCCTGCCTAACGACAGAGGCCCGGAAAACACGAACGCGGACCCACATGGAGTCCGCGTAAAGCGAAGCCACACGCAAGGGCGTGTTCGTCGCTGAATCTCGGACTCCTGCAGCACGCGAGGGACTCGCGGCCAGAGGGTGAGAGCGCGTTCGCTCTACTTAACGAATTGTAGGGATTGAAGTTAGTGATCCGAGTCTCGAATTCAAGTGAGCCAGCCTACCATGTGAGCCAAACGGCCAAGCTCGGTCGCAGCGTGCCCGTGCTCGGCGCGAGCCCAACCTTCAGCTCAAGATCTCTGTGGCCAAGCGGCCCGTTTTTCAGCCGTCGCTGCCGACGCACGGCTCGATGCGCATCAAACACACCGAAGACCCAAGCGCCAACGCCAACGCCAAGCAGCGTACCCTGCGCGTGCGCGTGCCAGATCGGATTTTCCGGGCAATCCTCGTCGAAGCAGAATCCGCGCACAAGGTCAATCATGGCCCAGGCAGCTGCGACAACTTGGAGTGAGCCGAGCATGAGGAGCGTCTCGCCCCGTCGCCTTTCCCCCGCGTACAGATGACCCAAGCCGGGGCAGATCCAGGCCAATCCGGTTGCCGCCAGCTCGCTGCGCTGGTACGCAACCACCGCAGGAGCACTGACGGGCTCCTGACTCGAGACCGTTGCGAGCGGTGCTGCGAGGGCAAGCAGGACAACAGTTGCCGTTAGGGCGGATCGCAACGCTACGCTCGCTGCCTGGATACGGCGAATAGACACTCACTAGGTGCGTGCAACCTCACACGCGACGCGCCGCTCAGTTGGTGTTGCTAACCCGAGACCAATGCGAATGTCTTACCGTCATGCACGACAGCGCCCCAAGGTGTCTCCGCGTCGTGCTCGAAGATCACGAGCCATTTTTCATCGCGCGCGCAAGCGAGGAGCTTGCGTTTCGATTCCAGCGTGATGAGCGGCTCCACGTCGTACCCCATGATCCACGGTAG
>JBFMFA010000823.1:0-2095 GCA_040753195.1 Gemmatimonadota bacterium
GTGCCTCGCGCCCCGGCGGCGGCGCTGGCAAAGGAATCCGGTAATAGCGATGGATCTGCCAGGTTGCGTCCGGCTGACGCAGCCACTGAATCACGAACTTTCCGTGCTGTTCACTCTCGGGTTGGCCCGGGAAGGCCAGTTTCTCGAAATAGGATCCCCACAGCAGCGCGGTGTCCCCGTACACTTCGATCGTGTCCGGCACGGCCGTCGCCGAGTCGACGCGCACGCCGGGGAAGGAGGCCATGAATCTACGGATCGAATCCCGCGTGACGATTGGCGGTATCCCGGGCTCAAAGAGCGTTCCGTTTGCCGTAAAAAACGTCGCCACCGACTCCGCGTTCACGGCGCGCGCGTGGCGCATGTAGCGCTCCAGCGTATTCGCGATGGCGTGGCGCGCCGCATCGGCATCTTGCGGTGGCGACGTTTGACCGCCACACGCGGCGAGCAACACGATGATGGTCGGAACAAGGCGCATCCGCGCTCCGGTCAGGGTTCGCGGACAGTATCTCTGGGGTGATCCTAACGCCAGTCCACCGCGCCGAATCGATCGCTGCCCAACATGGTGTAGAACATGCCTAACGTGGCTCGTGCCTGCGTGCGATTCACGTCTGCGAAGCGGGCGTCGCGCCGTGTCCAGAGATACTTGAGCGTCAGAGCCCGCTGCCGGTACAGCCGTACGGTCAGCGACGCGTCCAGGCGTGCGATGTTGTCATGACCGTCCGGCACTCGTTCGGGGATATTGCTGACGAAGAATTCACGTCCTGTCACATCGAGCGAGACGCGGTCGCCGAGAATCAGGCGACCGGCCAACAACGCTTGCGGGGCGATTCCGTAGTGGTACTCGCCTTCGCCCGCGGCGTGCGCCGTTCCGACGGCCGCGTAGCCAAAGCCGGCGAGACCGGTGCTCTGCAGCGCGACATTCCTGCTTGGCGACCACTGCGAAGTCGAGCCGATCGATAGAGCCGTACTGGAGACGCGAAAGATCTGCGGCGCAATGTAGTCGTAGCTGCCGAACAGCCCCCAGACACCACGATACCGATCGCCGACGTCGTGACGGGTGCCGACAAGGAGTCCGCGCGAAAGAATGCTTTCAAAGCCGTTGGCGGTCGAAAGTGTTGTTTGCAGAGCGAAGTAGTCGAACGGTCGTGCATACGTATACTCGGCGGGGCCGGGAAGACCATATTCCATGCCGATATCGAGCACCCCCTCGTTAGGCCGCAGTTTCGTCGCCGCGCCCGGCAGGTTGCGCGTCGCTGATGCAACGCCCAACTGCATGCGCCGGTAATACGCCGCGCCATTGCTCGAGTACACCTCGTCAAAACGGCGCCCGAACACCTTGCGGTTGAACGCGCTCCAAGGGGCCACAAGGGCCGCCGACCACCGGCGCCGCGGTCCGGGTTCACCATCGGCATTTTCGAGGATCAGACTTCCGATCCGGAATAGCGATTCGCCGAAAAAGGTCCCGGCGATTCCGCTCGCGATCTGGTCGTTGCGAGATGGAGACGTTGTCTCTCCCGCGATCTCCCATAACGCGCTACCGGCGAACGTGTACACAAACGACTCCCAGTAGCTCAGACCACTGGATCGGGCGAAGCCGTGGTAAACCGATCCTTGATATGGATGTCCAAACTGATTGATCTCGAACGGGTCGCGTTCTTCGACCCAGGATCGGCGGAGGTTGCGTCGAATCGACGAGAGGTTGGACCGATACGCAGCACCGAAAACGAGGCGATCGAAGACGTTGAGGAGCGCGTCGAATCCGATGATTTCAACCGCGGGCACGATGAAGCTCTTCCGGTTCTCAGCTTCGCTCTGGCACTCGCCCCAGGCCGGTAACACCGCGCCTAACGCAAAGGGGACGAGCATCTTACGATTGAAACACACCGTCATGGCGTCAACGCGCGGATCATAGTGACGGTTCAATCGCAATCCGTGCGCCGGAGGGCAGAGCAGCAGCCGTCGAGCCTGCCTCGTTATGCGTCTACGCGCTCGAGACCTAAGAATCGGGCATACCGCTCCGCCGCTTCGTCTAGCTGACCTTGGTGTTTTCGGCTGAGACGGAAGAACGCCGTCGTCGTAATGGCTATGCCGTTGC
>JBFMFA010000824.1:0-2094 GCA_040753195.1 Gemmatimonadota bacterium
CAATGGTGAGTGTATCGACGTACAGAGCGCAATCGGCCGCGACCGGCGCGCAGACGAAGATGCTGTCGACTTGAACCCCTGCGGCACCCACTTGCGAGGCGTCCAACACCCAGCGCACGCTCTGCCCGCCAAGCCCGCGAGCAGTGCGCAGACGATTCGCGGTGCTGCGGCGATTCACCGCCGTCCACTCGAGTTTCAGGTTCTGCGCGGCGTCGTCGAACGTGACGCCGATGGAGTCGCCCGCGCCTAACGCGCCCTGGAGGGCCTGATGCCGCCCGCCGCTGCGACCCAAACGGATCGTCGTTGGCGCGAATGCAGTGAGCGTGTCGACCATCGTCAACACGATAGGCGTCGCGTCGGCGACGGTGACAACGAGGGAATCAACGGTCGTGCCGGCTGAACCTTCTGGTCCTCTCCGGAAATAGAGCCAGCGACTCCCGGTCCCGCTGAGCTGAGTCGTCGTGAGATCGACATTGAGCGTGCCGTTTGGTGCACGCATGCCGATGAATAGCCGCTGCGAACTGCGCGTCGCCGTCCAACTCAAACCTGCGTAGCGGCCCTGCAGCGCCAGAAACGTCGAATCGACGTTCGACGTGACATTGAGACGCACGGCGTCGCGCCGGGCCGTAACGGAGAGCGCCGCAACATCGGTCGCTGGTTCGACCACCAGTTCGACAACGAATGGAGTACCGCGCGCATCGGCACGGTTATCGCCCACGGTCAACGTATCAGCATAACGACCCGGGGCCAGAGCGCGAGCGTCGATCTCGTACGTCAGGTACTGGCAGCCCCCGCACCCTCCCCTAACGACCCTGAGCCAGGAGCGCCGATGGACCGTGCTCCACGCCGCCCCGTATGTCACGCGCACCGAATCCAGCACTGGTGTGGGATCGGCGTACGCCCGCGCGTATGTAGCGCCGCCCGATGCGAGACTCGGTCCGTTACCGCTGTTGCGCACGGTGACGGCAACGCCGTTCGCCGTCAACGAATCGACGGATACCTGAATGCCGGCCTTCTCGTCGATGAACTGTTCGCCGACAGTCCAGGTGACCCCATCGTCGTTAGGATCGCCGTCGCCATCCGCATCGACGATCTGCGCCGGCTCGGCGCGTCCCGGCACGACGGAATGGATAATGAGGGCGGCGCGGGGAAGGCGAATATCGTAGCCGCTCTTTCCGCGCATCTCGAGCGTGTAGGACTGCCCGTAGCGCGCAGGGTCGTGAATTGGCAGCGAGAGCATTACCGGACCGGTACCCGTGTTGTTTCTCGCGTGCGGTTCCAGCACACCGCTCCATTCGCCGTTCATGACGGTCACGCGGCGGCCGGCCGGGATCAAGCCTAACAAGTCCTTGTGGTAGGCGATGAAATGCGCGCCGCCAAAACCGAAGTCGGTGCTGAGGTAGCGACCGGAGGTCGAGGAGCTCATGACATCCCACACCGAATCGTAGGTGCGGCCGTACGGCCCACCGGAGTGCGGCAGACCCACCGAGTGCCCCATCTCGTGCCACGACGTACCCGAACGCGCCCACGATGCGTTCCACATCGTGGCGAACGTTTTCGTCACGCCGTCCAGTGTCGCCGTGCGCCCACCGCCCCAGGAGCAACAATCGAGGAACGCATTGAAGTGCATCGCCACGCCATGCACGATTCGGAAATCCACGTCGGCGTTGGCAGCGCGTGTACAGTCGGTGAACAACAGACTCAGGTTGGCGCGGTTGTTGACGACGTAGGTGGAGCGCGGTTGCGGCAACGTGTACCATCCGTATACCCGTGTTCCCGTTAGGTTGATGCGCCCGTGGGAGACCTCGCGGTAATAGTCGTCAGCACCACCGAAAGTGCTACCGTACATCGCCTCGTACCCGGTGACCGGGAGGGGCTCGTCAGGCACGTCCGAGAACTTGCACAGAAGAATAGCGTACGGCAGCTCGCGCACCGGCCACGAAGGCGCGGCGTGCAACGACACGGCGCTTGCGGACTCGATGGCGTGCGCTTCGAAAACGCTCGCCCTCTGATCGAGCGTCGTTATGCGGGCGGCGTTGTCGCGGCCGCGCATACGGACCCGGCGACCGTTGAGCGCAACAAGCTCACCGGCCG
>JBFMFA010000825.1:0-2091 GCA_040753195.1 Gemmatimonadota bacterium
AGGAGCTCGGCGATAACTGTCACCGGAAGCGGGATGCCGAGCTCGCCGATGAGCTCGAACGGGTGCGCCGACGACATCCGATCGAGGGCGGTGCGGGTTATCCTGCGGATACGCGGCTCGAGTGCCGCGATGGCTCGGGGCGTGAATGCGCGATTCACGAGCGTTCGAAGGCGTGTGTGCACCGGTGGGTCGGTAGCGATCAACGTCAGCGCATCCGGCACCGGGTTCAGGTCGCCGAGCATGCTCGTCATGGCGCGCGACGAGAAGATTTCCGGGCGTTTGAGTACCGCAACGACGTCGTCGTAGCGCGTCACCCCAAAGAATCCGAAGGGCTCAACGATACAGACGGGCGAGGTTTCTTGGATCGCGGCGTAGTGCGGATACGGGTTCGCGTGCAGGTCTGGGTCGAGTAGATTCAAGGTTGCTGGCATAGGCCCTCTATTCTGGGGGACTGTCGTTACATCGTGGCGGCGGTCCGCTCGATGTAGGCGCGCACGGCCGCGACATCGAGGTCACGAAAGCGCGCTTCGACGCGCGCCATGACGAGGTCCAACGGAAAGACCTCGAACTCCCCAAGCTCTTCGAGAATGTCGAAGTGGGGATTCCCGGCGGCGTCGAGTGCCGGAAGCAGTGCGTGGTTGTTCGCCGAGAACTCGGTCAGTCTGTAGCCTTTGCGTTCGCAGAGGCTTCGATCGAGCGATGGGTCGAGCCGCACGGCGCGCCGATTGATCGTGATGGTAGTAAGCCCGTGTGGGGTCAGCACGTCTCCCATGAGGGCGACGAGCTCGCGCGGTAGGCGGTGGTCGCGCACACTCTGAAAGCTGATTCGCGCGGAAAATCCTGCCGCACGCGCCAACGCGCACAAAAGAACTGCTTTCTGGATACACATGCCGGAGCCACGCGCGAGAGTCGTCGACGCGCGAAAGACTGCGGTTGGGGGCCAGGCATCGGCAGGGCCCTCCTGCCAGCGGAAGGTGTAGGCGATGTCATCACGCACGAATTCGAACAGCGCGCGGGCCGCCTCAGCTGGAGAAGTAGCGTAGCGAACGAGCGTCATAGCCCGGTCGCGCACCAAAGGATGCTCGGCATCAATCTCTAAGCACGGAGTTGGCATCGAAGAACTATTTCTTGTTCTTGCTGCGCGCCCTTGTCTTGGGCCCAACAAAGCCGAGAAGTCGGCGGGCGACTCGGCGGAGTTCCTCTTTGAGGTGCGCGAGTTGGTCAGCGCTACGAGGATTTAGGGGCCAAGCATCGCCGAGAAGAGGCGTTCCAACCAAGAAGAATACGGTCGCACCGGTGATCGTGCTTGCGAAGTGAATGGGATCGATCGGGAGGAACAGCTCGAGGCGCTGCCCTTCGCGAATAGCTTGCTGCATTAGCCCAAGCACCGGCATGGCGTGCTGTACGAACAACGAAGGCTTCCCCGGCTGGGCGTCGGCAATCTCACGCAGAAGGAGGCGCGCGAGCGCGGGGCGCTCTCCTGCATAGTCAACCCACGCATCAAGAGCGGCGTCGACGGCATCGGGAAGGTCGCGGGCGGCGGTGATCACATGCTGGACGCGCGTCATGAGACCGCCGATGACGTCGGTCAGCACGGCATCGTAGAGTTCCTGCTTGTCGCGGAAGTAGTACACGAGCGAAGCGCGACGAATGCCGACCTGGGCGGCGATGTCCTCGAGTCGCGTCGCCGCGTAGCCCTTGGCAGCGAAGATCGTCTCAGCGGTCTCTAAGATGTGTGCTCGCGTTCGCCCGCTGCGCTGATGAGCTGCTGTTGTTCGCATCCGCAAACCTCCCTGCACGCAGGTAGAGAAGTCACCCCAGGTTGGGCTCTCGTGAAACGTGGTGTGCTAGGACGTGGTTTTGGCGCTCACGCCTTCCCTGCTCGAGCAGCTTTCGCCGGTGACGAGCGGCGGCGCGCTTACGCGCCACTGCGGCATCTGTCGTCGTCGGGATCTCAACCGGGGGATGCGGGTAGCTGAAGGCAAGGTCACCGGCCAGAAAAGGCGCGCGCCGCAAGGCTTTGTAAAAGAGTTGCCGAGCGCGTTCACGGGTGACGCCGAGGCGGTCGCCAATGCTTCCAAACGACGCGTT
>JBFMFA010000826.1:0-2090 GCA_040753195.1 Gemmatimonadota bacterium
CTGGCGCCAAGCGGGCGAGGCGCTCGCATAACGCGGCCATCTTCTCATAGTAGAAGTCCGAGCCGCAGATGTGCAGAAACTGCGCGGCCGCGTCCTGTACGGCTTGAACGACCTTGGGATGGCTGAAACCGGTCGCCGCGACAGCGATGCCGGCCATGAAATCGAGAAAGCGGTTGCCGTCGACATCTTCCACCATTGCACCAGCTCCGCGCGCGATGACGAGCGGGTACTCCTTGATGTAGCAGTGGGATGTCCAGGCGCGGTCTTTGTCGACGATGGCGCGCCCTTTCGGTCCCGGAGGCGGCGTTACGATGTGTGGGTAGTCACGCATGTTCAGGCACGTGCCGTTGAACTCGATAGGTGAAGTGTGGCATCCAGAGCCGTAGCAAAGCGCTGGGTCAGCTCATCCAACTCGGCGACGCTCACAATGAACGGCGGCGCCAGCAGGATGGTATCGCCCCGTTCGCCGTCCACGTGACCCACGTTAGGCCAGACAACCAGTCCGTGGCGCTGCGCCTCTTTCGTGAAGCGTTCCGCGAACCGCAGCTCGCGAGCGAACGGTTCGCGCGTCGCGGTGTCCGCCACGAACTCCACGGCGGCGAGCAACCCACGGCCGCGGATATCGCCGATATGAGGGAGACTGCGCAGCGACGCCAGCTTCTCATGGAACACGCTGCCAATGGCGGCGCAACGCGCGACGAGGTTGTTGGCATCGAGATAGTGCAGTGTCGCAATGCCCGCCGCGCACGTCACCGGATGATGCGAAAACGTCTGCGCGTGCGCGAATGACTTGCCGCTCCTGGCGATGGGTTCGATCACGCGCTCGGTAGTGAGCACGGCGGACAGCGGCGCGTACCCGCCGGCGATGCCCTTGCCTAACGTGATGACGTCGGGCATCACCCGCCACGACTCGATCGCCGTCCATGTGCCCGTGCGCCCGGCGCCGCACAGCACCTCGTCGGCGATCATCAGAACGCCGTGCCGCTCACAGATGTCGCGTACACGCGGCCAGTAACTCGCGTTAGGTACGACGGCGCCGCTCGCACTCCCGCCAACCGGCTCGGCGATGAACGCGCAGATCGTTTCAGGGTCGAGTCGCTCGATCGTCTCCTGTAGAATGTCGCCCGAGCACGTCGAGCACCCGTCCCCACTCCCTCCGCACGCGCAGCGATATGGGTCCGGTGCCGCGACGCGCACAATGTCCACCAGCCAATTGCCGAAGTACGTCTTGTAGTGTTCGCGCGCGGACGCTGACAGCGCGAGCAGCGTGTTGCCGTGATACGAAGGCTTCAGAGCGATAACGCGATTTCTGCGTGGCTCACCGCGGGCGATCCAATGCTGCCGAGCGAGTTTGAGCGCCGCTTCTGTGGCTTCCGAGCCCGAACCCAGGAAGTACGCCTTGGTGAAAGCGGGGGACCGCGCCGTGAGAAGCTGCGCCAGCTCCTCCACGGCTTCGTGCGTGAAGGCAGTTCCGTTGACGTAGCTGACACGGGCCGCCTGACGGGCCAGCGCGTCGGCGATTTCGCGCACGCCATGCCCGACGTTGACGACGAAGGCGCCGCCGACGGCATCGAGGTAGCGCTTCCCTGTGTCGTCAAACAGCCAGCAGCCCTCGCCGCGAACAATCAGCGGATAGTCGTGCGCCAGATCACGATAGAAGACTGAGCCTTCGGGGTAGCGCGGCATCGGACGGCGAATGTGGGACGCTTCAGGGCCCGAGGCCAGAGGTCTAGCCTCGAGGTCTAAGGTCTAAGGTCGAAGGTCGAAGGTCGAAGGTGTGAGCGTCCACGCTGTTCTTGAGACCTTAGACCTTAGACCTTCGGCCTTCGGCGTTGGGAAACAACACATCTCTAGCGCCAAGCGTTTGTAGAAGGCTATCTGTACCGCCCGCCGCTACGTGAGTCGTTCCCCTCTAATCAGTATCCCTATGCGCCAGCTTAAAGCCCTTGTCGTCGTTGTCGCCGCGGCCGTTGCTGCCTCGTGTCGCACGACCACCTCCAGCGCCCCGGCTCCGGCCGTTAGGCCCAACGCGCCGGCCGCGACGCCCGCTCAACAAGGGCCGGCCGGACAGGATTCGGCGCGACCGCCTG
>JBFMFA010000827.1:0-2086 GCA_040753195.1 Gemmatimonadota bacterium
GAAGTCACCTGGGGGAGCGAAGACGTCGCCACCGCGGCCGTCTCGATTCAGGGCTTGGTCAGCGCGATGGGCCACGGCACCACGGCCATCACAGCGACGATGGGCGGCGTCACGGGCGGCGCGCGGGTATACGTGCTCGACTCCACCACGGCGGACGTGCAGCGGCCGGTGGCCGCGGAGCTGCCGCGCGATTCGGTGAGCGTCGTGTGGCGGCAACCCACGGGTCGAACGATCACTGTTAGGCAGGGCGACAATCTGCAGCGCGCGCTGAATGACGCGCGCCGTGGTGACGAAGTCGTGATCGAGGCGGGCGCCGAATTCCGCGGCAACTTCGTACTCCCGGCGAAGCCGGGCGACGCGACCGACGGCTGGATCACGGTGCGCACGGCGGCCATGAACGCGATCACCCCACAAGGCACGCGCATCGATCCAACGAATCACGCGATGCACATGCCGAAGTTGGTGACCACCAACGATCGCGCGGCACTGGCTACCGAAGAACAGGCGTCCGGTTGGCGTATCGTCGGCATCGAAGTCACGGTCGACCCCAACTTCCGAAACGTGCAGCAGGGCCTCGTGCTGTTAGGCGACGGTTCCGGCGCGCAGCGATCACCGCAGCAGGTTCCGCGCGATCTCATCCTCGACCGGGTCTACATCCACGGTCAACCCACGGTGAACCTCAAGCGCTGCGTCGCGCTGAACTCGGCGCATACGGCGATCGTCGAATCGCAGCTGCTGGAGTGCCACGGTAAGGGCTTCGACTCGCAATCGATCCTGGGCTGGAACGGCCCCGGGCCCTTCCGCATCGAGAACAACCGCCTCGAAGCGGCCGGTGAGGTCATCATGTTTGGCGGCGCCGATCCTGCCATTCAGAACCTCGTGCCGGGCGACATTTCGGTCGTCCGCAACTACCTAACGCGACCCGCCGAATGGCGCGGGACATGGACCGTCAAAAACCTCTTCGAGCTGAAGAACGCACAACGCGTTCTTGTCGAAGGGAATGTGATGCAAAACAACTGGGCCGACGCGCAGATCGGATTCGCGGTGGTCATGGGCTCCGCCGACTCGGGGTACCCGTGGTGCATCGTGCAAGACGTGACGTTCCAGTACAACTACATCGACAATTCCGCGGGCGGCTTCCAACTCTTCGATCATTACGGCACAGCACACGAAATGCGCCGCATAACGATCCGTCACAACCTGCTGACCAACATCGGGTTGCCAAATCTGGGAATGAACGGCCGCATGTATCAGCTGCAAGGGCGCATCGACGATCTCGCCATCGAAAACAACACCGGTTTTGCTCCGAAGATTTTCATCACCTTCGGCGACGGCCAGCAACCGATGTCGCGCTTCAGTTTCCGCAACAACATCGGCGGCGAAGCCGACTATCCGGTGCATGGCGGCCGCGCGAATGGCGCTCAGGCGATGGCGGTGTACACGACGGCGGGTTCGCGCTTCGAACGCAATATCATCGTGACGCGAGTGCCGCCGCGGGTTCTACCGCCTAACAACACGTACGTGCCGGCTCGGTTGGCTATTGGACTCAACGATGGCGCGGCGGGACTAGGGGCGTTCAAGCTGTCGCGGGAGAGCTCGTACTTCGGGTCGGGAACCGGCGGCTCCATGCCCGGTGCCGACATCGACGGTCTGGTGCAGCGACTGATGAATGTCGCGGGGCAGGGCGCCCCAACGTCCAGAATTCTCCGTTAGGCAATCGCGGCCAGCACCGCGGGACGCGCGACCTCTCGCTCCGCTCGGAGCCAGCGTTCCAAAACGAGCAAGTGCCACAGGAGCCGCGCGCTGCGTTCATCGCGCGCATGAGTAATGGTGGCGCGCACGCGGTCGGCGTTGATCCAACCCTCTTCGTGCAGCACCGAATCGTGAAACGTCAGCTCCACCATCGAGCGCCAGCGGCCCAGAACCCACGACTCGACCGGCACGGTGAAGCCTCGCTTGCGTTCGTCGGCGACAAACGATCCGATGCGCCGGCGCGCGATTTCTCGCAACACGGCCTTGAGTTGTCCGCCGTACAGGCGGGTACCTACGGCCAGCTGCGCGGCGTACTCCCACAGCTCGTGATCGA
>JBFMFA010000828.1:0-2086 GCA_040753195.1 Gemmatimonadota bacterium
CGACCGCACGATTCTCGTCCGTGGGAATCGCATTGAATCGGTGCGGCCCGCAAGAGAAGCCGTCGCGGCTGGGGCACGTGAGTATGATGTGCGCGGGAAGTTCGTGATCCCGGGCCTGTGGGACATGCACGTGCATAACGACGTCCCCGGCGGACGCGCGTTGCTCGCGCTCTACGTCGCACACGGCGTCACGGGCGTGCGCGACATGAACGGCAGGCTGGAAGCGTTGCGCGGCTGGCAGCGCGAAATCGCCGCCGGTGCCGTGGTGGGTCCGCGCATGGTGATTTCCGGGCCCTACGTCGCGGGCGGGCGTGTGCCGCTCCCGCACGTCCTCGCGCGAACCGCGGAAGACGGCATCGCGGCCGTCGACTCACTCATCAGGCTCGGCGTGGACTTCATCAAGGTGCATAACGCTGTGCCGCCGGCGACGTTTTTCGCGGTCGCTCGAGCCGCGCGCGAACGCGGCGTCGTGTTTGCGGGCCACGTCTTCCCGCCCGTCACGCCGCTGCAGGCGTCCGACTCCGGACAGCGCAGCCAGGAGCACTTGAGCAGCTTCCCTAACGAGTGTACGGCGCAAGACTCCGTCATGTTCGCTGCCGCAATCCCCTTGCAGCGGTTTCTGCTCGGCACATGCACTCGCGAGCCTCAGGCGCCGATCTACGCGCGTATCGCGCGCAACAACACGTGGATCACCCCGACGCTCACTGTGCAGGTCCCTCTCGTGGATATGAAAGCGCCGGCCGCGCCCGGGAGCGAGACGGCGTCGTACTACTCCGACTCGCTCCTCGCACTCATGCGTTTGGTCATGCCGCTACCGACAAACGTCCCGCCCGCCGCGCTCGAAGCTGGACGGGCGATGTTCGCGAAGCGCGTCGCGATGGTCGGTGCGATGCGGCGTGAAGGCATCGCCATTCTGGCGGGTACTGATTCGCCGATAGCCCCATCCCCGCCCGGGCTCGCCTTGCACGACGAGCTTGAACTGCTCGTGAAAGGGGGCCTCACGCCGCTCGACGCGCTACGGAGCGCCACGATAGAACCGGCGCGCTACTTTGCGGCCACTGACTCGCTAGGCAGCGTCGCTCCAGGGAACGTTGCCGACCTCATCGTGCTGGACGCCGACCCGACCGCCGATATCCGCAACACCCGGCGCATCCATTTGGTGATGGCGAATGGTGCGCTGTTCGACTCAGCGGGTCGCGCCGCAATCATCGCTGATGTGAAACGCATGGCTGCACCGAAGCCCTGATGCAGCGTGCCTGATCCCGCGTCTTTCGCGGGTCGGACGGCGGGCGGTTACTTTCTTCGGCATGACGGCTCAACGCAGCGAACCATTTACAGTCGCCATCATCCAGGAGAGCGCCAGCGCTGATCTTGGGTCGAACGTCGATCGGCAGATCGCGCGCGTGCGCGACGCACGAGCGCACGGCGCACAAATCGTCTGTTTGCAGGAGCTATTCAATTCTCCGTATTTCTGCAAACGACAGGATGCATCGCGCTTCAACCTTGCGGAGCCCATCCCGGGGCCGATCACCGAGCGCATGCAGGCACTGGCGCGTGAGCTGTCCCTCGTGCTCGTCGTACCGATTTTCGAGCGCCAGGCGCCGGGCGTCTACCGTAATTCAGCAGCGATCATCGACGCCGACGGGTCTTTGTTAGGCGTCTACCGCAAGATGCACATCCCGGACGACCCCCTGTACTACGAGAAGTACTACTTCACGCCGGGCGATGCTGTCGCGCTGCGCGGCGATGCGGTGCGCTCACGCGACGGCTTCGCCGTCTGGCGCACTCGTTATGCCGACATCGGCGTGCTGATCTGTTGGGATCAGTGGTATCCCGAAGGCGCGCGCATCACCTCGCTGCTAGGCGCACAGATCCTCTTCTACCCAACGGCAATCGGCTGGCATCCGTCGGAAAAAGCGGAATTCGGTGTCGCGCAGACCGAAGCATGGCGTACGATGCAGCGCGCCCACGCGATTGCGAACGGCATCTACGTCGCGTCGCCTAACCGCGTTGGGTTCGAGGACGAACCTGGAACCGAGGGCATCGAGTTTTTTGGCCATTCGTTTATCGCCGATCCGTTTGGCCG
>JBFMFA010000829.1:0-2081 GCA_040753195.1 Gemmatimonadota bacterium
CATGCACCGACGAATGTGACGCGAGCCTAACGAGGCTGTGTGAGCTTCCCTTCAATCTCCTCGTAGATCTTTCGGATTGCGATCGGGGCTTGCTGCTCGCGCAGGAACCAATCGGCGTATGGGCCCCAGTTCGCCCGTGCGATTGCTGCGTCGGCGGTGAGGCCGAGGGCGTGGAGGCGTTTCGCTTCCGCGATCACGTACACAAGTGCGTCGCGGAAGGCCACGAGCTCTTCGCGCGACACACGCGGCTCCTCGATGAAGCCGTGACCCGGGACGAAGCGGTCGACATCCATCGTTAGGGCGCGATCGACCACGCGCACCCATTCCGATGGAAAGGCGGAGCGCATCGCGGGGAAGACGCGATTGAGGTAGGCCTCGCTCATGAAGAGGATGCGTTCGCGCGGGAGCTGCACGCTGAGATCGCTGCCTGTGTGGGCGCGGCCGAGGAAGAGGACCCTAACGATGGTGCCGCCGACGTCGATGGATTGTTCGTCGCCGGTCATTCCGGCGCGCGTGATCATCGTGATGTCTTTGGGGAGCGCGGCGTTGCCGCCGGTGTGGTCGCCGTGCTCGCTGCCCACGACGTACCAACGTATCGGGAGCGGTGAGAGCGTTTTGATGCGGTCGAGCATCGTCTGTGTGGCTTGGACGTTCCCTTGTCCGTCGGCGATGAGGACTCCGTTCTGTCCGATGACTATCAGGCTGACGGTTGTGAAGCCGGGCTGCCGGATTTCTTCGTAGCCGTAGACGTTGTCGGCGAGCCTAACGACTCGTGGGAAATCGCTGAGTTGCAGGCCGCGACGAATAGGGTCGGCGGTGCGGACCTGAGCTATCGTGCAGTTTGGGAGCGCCAGCAGCACGAGAAGAAGCCCGCTCATGACACCATGTCCGCGCATCTCAGTGCAAGACCACTGACTACTAATCGAGTTGCGCCAGATGGCCGTTAGGCGCCGTTCCGTGTTCAACCAGGCCTCCGCCAGCGGAGACCGGGAAAGCGCGTGAAATCGCTGTCGCTCGTAATCCACTCGCATCCATGCTCGATTGCCAACGCGGCATGCCATGCGTCCGACACCAAATTGCCGATTGCCTCTGCCTGCTCCAGGAGGCCGACGAACAACTCCCAATGCCGCGGTCCAGGTGCAACGATCACTGCGTTAGGCGATGCCCGCAACGCTGCCACGTAGCTGCGCGCGACGTTAGCCGGTGTTGGTGGATTGAATACGCGAGGGTGCGTGAGGACTCGAAGCGCGCCGCTCAACACCAAGTCACTGAGTCCGAACGGCTCCGGCGCACGCCGAAGTCCTTCGACATAGGCTTTCAATGGTGCGTGGTTAGGCGCGTCCTCTCGCATCGCCGCCACAATAACGTTGACGTCGAGCAGGACCATTATCGCGCGCCTAGCGCCCGGACATCAGATCTTCCAGCGCACTCGCGTCGGTGAGATCGACGCCAGGCTGCAAGCCCTTGCCGGCGTATGTCGGCAACGGCTCTGACACGCGCCGCGCCCGCGAAGGTTGGCGCAGTTCGGCGCGCAAGCAGTCCTCTAGCAGTTGCGTCAGGCTGCGTCCCGTCTCCTGCGCGCGCCGCTTGGCCGCGCGCATAAGTTCATCTGGCAGGCGGACGGTCGTGCGCATATGTCATGAGTGTATCACTGTTGACATAAATATGTCAATAACCGCCCGTGCTGCGGAAGCGCCCTTATCTCAAGCGGGAATGGTGTATCCGCGCCCTTCAACAGCCAATCCGCGTAGAACGGCAGGAAGACAATCGCTACCGCTTTGGGCTGTCGATCCCAGAGCTCGGCGGGCGTATCCTTCGAGTAGTCACGCTCGAAGACAAGGTTACAATTCACAACGCATTTATGGATCGTGGATTCAAGCCATGAAGCTCAATTATCATCCCGACACAGATTCGCTCTACATAGATCTCTCGGAACATCCGAGCGTCGAAAGCCGCCCCATCTCTGATGGCGTGGTACTCGACTATGACGCCGCGGGCAATCTGGTGGGCATCGACATCGACAATGCAAGTCGCAAAGTCAAACTCGAGCGTCTGGTACTCAGTCGTTTGCCCGGTTCGAT
>JBFMFA010000830.1:0-2081 GCA_040753195.1 Gemmatimonadota bacterium
GTCGCCGTCACGGCGCCGCACACGGGACGTTCCCCTAACGACAAGTTCGTGGTCCGCGAAGCGGCCTCTGAAGCCGATGTCGATTGGGGGAAGGTCAATCAGCCGCTCAGCGAAGAGAAGTTCGAGCTGTTACTCGCCGATACACGCAAGTACCTCGACGATGTGGGTGAGCTGTACGTGCAGGACCTGTACTGCGGCGCCGACGCGAAGCAGCGGCTCAGCGTGCGTTACGTAACGCCTAACGCGTGGCACGCGAACTTCGTCCGCAACATGTTCATCCGGCCCGACCTGGCGTCACTGGCCGCGTTCGAGCCCAACTTCACGGTATTGCACGCGCCCGAGTTCCAGGGCGTGCCAGAACGCCACGGGACGCGCACCGGCACCTTCATCGTCTTGCACCTCGGGCGCCGCATGATTCTCATCGGCGGGACTCGTTATGCAGGTGAACTGAAGAAGTCCATGTTCACCGTGATGAACTACCTGATGCCGAAGAACGGCGTGCTCTCGATGCACTGCTCCGCCAACATCGGCAAAGGCGGCGACAGCGCGCTCTTCTTCGGCCTCTCGGGGACCGGAAAGACGACGCTCTCGGCCGACCCCGATCGTGGCCTCATTGGCGACGATGAACACGGATGGGCCGACAGCGGCATCTTCAACTACGAAGGCGGCTGCTACGCCAAAGTCATCAACCTCTCGCCTGAAGCCGAGCCGGATATCTTCGCGACGACCCAGATGTTCGGGACGATCCTCGAGAACGTCGTGCTCGAACCGGATACGCGCAGAGTGAAGTTCGACGATCAATCCATCACCGAAAACACGCGCGCGTCGTACCCGATTCACTACATCCGCAACCATGTGCCGAGCGGACGCGGACCGCATCCAAAGAACATCGTCTTTCTCTCCGCCGACGCGTTCGGCGTGCTGCCGCCGATCGCCAAGCTGACGCGCGACCAGGCGATGTACTACTTCATGTCGGGGTACACCGCCAAGGTGGCCGGCACGGAGCGCGGCGTCACCGAACCGCAGGCCACGTTTTCGTCCTGCTTCGGCGCGGTCTTTCTCGTATGGCATCCGCGGCGTTATGCCGAGATGCTGGGCAAGTTGATCGACAAACACGGTTCGCGTGTTTGGTTGGTGAACACCGGCTGGAGTGGCGGCGCGTACGGCGTTGGAAAGCGGATGAAGCTGTCCTACACCCGCGCCATGGTGCGCGCTGCGCTCGCCGGCCAGCTCGACGGCGTATCGACGCACAGCGACTCGCTCTTCGGGTTGGCCGTACCGGATCACGTCCCAGGGGTGCCTGACGACGTTCTGCGTCCGCGCGAAACGTGGGCGGACGGCGCCGCATACGACGCGGCGGCGAAGAAGCTCGCCGAAATGTTCCGCAAGAATTTCGAGAAGTTTGGCGAGGTCGATCCCGCGATCGTCGCCGCTGGTCCCAAGGGGGTTTAGCCTAACGGCTGCGTGGACATCGTCCGCGACCCGCTCTGGAATAACATCCGGCTCGATCCGCTGGCATTGGCGCTCGTCGACACGGGCGCCATGCAGCGCTTGCGCTACGTGCGGCAACTCGGCCTGGCGCACCTGGTCTACCCGGGAGCGACACACACTCGCTTCGAACACGCGCTCGGCACGTACCATCTGGCGCGCCTAACGCTGTCCATCCTGCAGGATCGTGGCGATCTGCGCGCCCTGCCGGTTGAGGAACCCGCGGTGGTGCAAGCCGCGGCGCTTCTGCACGACGTGGGGCATTATCCGTTCGCCCATGCGCTGGAGGAGATCGGCGCGCCGCACCATGAAGACGTCGGACATGCGCTCATCACAGGTGGCGAAATCGCTCAGCTGCTGAAGCAACGCGTTGCGCCCGATGCGCCTGAGCGCGTCGCGGCTCTCGTGCGTGGACGCAGCAGGAGCGCGCTGCAGGGACTCATCTCCGGTTCGCTCGATCTCGACAAGATCGAATACCTCAAGCGCGACGCGCACATGTGCGGCGTGCCGTATGGACAGATCGACGTTGATCGACTAATCAACTCGCTTGCGCTGGTCCAGCTCCAGGATCGTCCTGGCGTGGGAATCACCGA
>JBFMFA010000831.1:0-2081 GCA_040753195.1 Gemmatimonadota bacterium
CACTCCTTCTGGCTAACGAGCTGCTCCAAAAGAACTCGCGCCTCGTGTGGGTGACCATTACTGGATTCGGGGAGAGGCACCCGCGTCTCGGTTACGACCTGGTGGTACAGGCCGAGTGTGGATGGATGGCGATAACTGGCGAACCGGAAGGTTCGCCAATGAAGGTGGGCGTCGCACTGGCCGACGTAATCGCCGGTAAGGACGCTGCCGCGACGGCACTCGCGGCGTTAGTCGCTCGCGAACGCAGCCGCGACGCCCTACCAGCAGCTGAGCGTCGGTTCGTGATCTCGCTCGCCCACAGTGCAACCGCAGCGTTGGTGAACGTGGCGCAGAACGTGTTGGTCTCGGGCAGCGACGCGGGCCGCTACGGCACGGCGCATCCCAATCTCGTCCCTTATCAGGCCTTCGAGGCGAGCGATGCGCACATCGTCATCGCGGTGGGGAACGATGAGCAGTGGCAGCGATGCTGCGCGGCGCTTGGCCTCGACACGTTAGGCGCCGACGCCACGCTCGCGACAAACACAGGTCGTCTTGCGCAGCGCGACCGCGTGGTCGCCGAGTTGACGCGTCGCGTCGCCACGGCGTCCGCGGCGGAGCTGCTCGCTCGACTGGCTGCGGCGAAGGTACCGAGCGGGCAGGTGCGCACCGTCCGGCAGGCGCTTGGCGATGTTGCAGGGTCGGGATCAACCGGCATCGCCCCTTCGATCCCTGGCTCCATTCGTTATGCACCACCTATGCTCGACGAGCATGGTGCGCGAATCCGAGAACTGGGGTGGGGAGCATTTGGCGAGGTCAGGCGACTGGACGGATCCTGACCTGGCCCATGTGGTTGAGCCGGCTCGACTTACGGTGTTCGGCGCTGTCGCAATCGAGCATGCAAACCCGTTCGGTACGACCGCGTGGCGAGACGGTGTTACGCGAGTTGCGGTGATTCGTCCGTGAAACGTGACCCAAATCGCTCTAGGGATGATGGTGCCCGGGACACCTGGTCTGTCTCGGCGCCGGAAGAGCAATTACTCTTCCGCCGTGCAAACGACAACGACTGTCGCGGCGCCCCACATCGACCAGTCGCAGGCGGATCAAGAAGTTATCAGCCAGGTGCTCGCAGGAAATCGCGACGCGTTTGGTATTCTGATCCAACGTTACAGCGATCCGCTGTACCGTCACGCGCTTGGAATGACGGGCAGTCCCGATGTGGCGGAAGACATCCTTCAACTGTCTTTCATAAAAGCGTACCAACACCTTTCGGAGGTGCGAGGTCGCTTCGACGCTTGGGTCTTCCGGATCGTTGCGAACGGGTGCAAGGACTGGCTGAAGAACATTCGGCGCACGCACCTCAGCTACGACGAGGATGATCAGCCCACGGGTTATGCGAATCCAGAAGAAGATCTGGACCGCACGGAGCTACGGAGCGATTTGGACACAGCACTGGCGAGTTTGCCGGCGTCGTTGCGTGAGGCCTTCATCATGAAGCATGTAGAAGGGCGCTCGTACGAAGAGATGGCGGACTTGTTAGGCACCACGGTTGGAGCGTTGAAGATGCGAGTGCATCGGGCACGTGAAGCGCTCCAGTCCCTCTTAGAGGAGAAATACGCCTAATGCTGGACAACGACATGGACCGCGGCGCGTCGCGCGAAGTCGACCGCGAGCGCAGCAACCGTCCGGCGGACAGCGCGGGTGCTTTAGGCGACCGTGAAGTTCCGCTGAACTCTCACGCAACTTCTGACGTGATCAATCGCTGGCTGGATGGAGATACAAACGAACCGACTGGGCTGCGGGGCGATGCCGCGCGGACCGTGGAGTTTTGGCGCCGCATCGGTGAAGAAACCGATCGTCGGCGCCGCATGGCGACACCGGCGCACCTGTCGGACAAGATCATGGCGGCACTTCCCACGGTCGACGCGCCCAAGGCGTCACCTTGGTGGCGCCGCGACGCACGAGTTTCGCCAGGCGTCATTATCGCTGCGGCGGCGGCTCTGCTCGCGTTAGGTGCGTTGGTTGCGAGCTTTCTGATTATCCCGTAACAGACACGATCCGAACCCGTGTCCGCCGGGCCGCGCCATCGGGCGCCGGCCCGGCTT
>JBFMFA010000832.1:0-2079 GCA_040753195.1 Gemmatimonadota bacterium
TCCGCGTGACTCCCCCTGGGCACGTCGCAGAAAGAGCACCAGAGTCCGTCCTTGATCATGCCGTCGACGAGCGTTTGATCGCCGAGTTTGACTCCGGCGCGCATCCCGTAGAGGTAGTGCGGGGCGTTGGACATCGACTCCATGCCGCCGGCCACCGCGGCTTGCACGTCGCCGGCGCGGATGGCCTGCGCGGCGAGCATCACGGACTTGAGACCGGATCCGCAGACCTTGTTGATCGTCACGGCGGAAACGGTGGCGGGGATGCCGCTCTTGATCAGTGCCTGACGAGCGGGTGCCTGCCCGACCCCGCCTTGCAGCACATTCCCCATGATGACTTCCTGAATTTCGTTGCCGGGCACTCCGCTGCGCTCGAGCGCCGCGCGAATTGCCGTGGCGCCTAACTCCGGCGCGCTCAATGCGGCGAGGCCGCCGAGGTATTTCCCAATCGGAGTTCGGGCGGCAGCAACGATGACAGCAGTGCGATCAGAATCAGCCATTGTAGTTTCTACGGATAAACAGCGAATGCTTCGATCTCGATGAGCCATTCGGGATTCACGAGTCCAGCGACGCCCACGGTTGAACGCGAAGGTTTGGTTGGGTTTGCCTGTGTCCCGAAGAACTGCGCGTACGCGTCGAACCACCCCTGGTAATCGAACGTGTTGTTCTTGTTCTTGTCAGCCACGATGTAGACGCGCAAGTAAATCACGTCCTTCATCGTTAGGCCTTTTTCTTTCAGCTGGTTCTCAATGGTGCGGAGGATGCTGATCCCCTGCGTCTTCGTGTCGCCGAAGCGCGCGGGCGAGCCGGCGGGCGCATTCTCGTCCGCCACTGAAGGCACGGTGCCGGACGTCCAGAAGTATGCCTTGTTCGCCGGCACCGCCACGTTGGATGAGATCGGCGAGCGCGGCGAACCCGAGAAGGTCACCACCGAGGGCGGCGCTTGGGTGGTTTGGGCGACTTGGGAGGAGGCAGAAGAAGACACTGTAGCTCCTAGGAACAAGCCTAACGCGGCGAGATAGCGCATGAGACTAGTTGATAGTTGATAGTTGATAGTTGATAGTCGCTAGGGGACCAGCGCACGGCTTGCTATCTCCTCCACAACGCGGCTGATAAACGAATCCGTGGCGACGATTTCTTGTTTCTTCCCTACGCCGCGCACGCGGATAGCCAGTGTGCCGGCTTCGGCCTCGCGTTTGCCTAACACAGCCATGTACGGAATCTTCTGCAACTCGCCTTCGCGGATCTTGTAGTTCAGCGTGTCATTGCGATCATCGACGGCGGCGCGGATCCCGGCCCGTTTCATCCGCTCAGTGATCTCGCGCGCCTGCACCGCGAGGTCGTCCGATATCGGAAGAACGCGCACCTGCTCCGGCGCCAGCCACACGGGAAACGCGCCAGCAAAGTGTTCGATCAGAATCGCGATGAAGCGCTCCAACGATCCGCTGACGGCGCGATGGATGACGACCGGACGATGTTCACTATTGTCGTCGCCCACGTACGTGAGGTCGAAGCGTTCCGGGTTCTCGTAGTCCAGTTGAATCGTGCCGAGTTGCCAGCTGCGACCGATCGAGTCCGTGACGTGGAAGTCGATCTTCGGACCGTAAAACGCGCCGTCGCCAGGATTCAGCTCGTAGGCACGTCCCGTCGATTCGAGCGCCTGACGCAGCGTCTCTTCGGAGCGATCCCACTGTTGATCGCTGCCGATGCGCACCGCCGGTCGCGTCCCGAACTTCAGTCGCGCCTGGAGGCCGAACGTTTCGTAGTACTCGAGAATGAAGTGCATGAGGAACTTCACTTCATCAACGATCTGACGTTCAGCGAGAAAAACGTGACAGTCGTCCTGCTGAAATTGCCTAACGCGCGTCAGGCCGGAGAGTGCGCCCGTCAGTTCGTTGCGATGCAGCACGTCGAACGTGACATAGCGCAACGGCAATTCGCGGTACGAGTGCTTCTTCGAGAGGTAATACAGGTAGTGCGACGGACAGTTCATCGGCTTGAGTGAGAAGTCGTGCTCCTGCGTCTCGTTGTTGAGCACGAGGAACATGTTCTCGCGATACTTCCCCCAGTGGCCTGAGCGTT
>JBFMFA010000833.1:0-2072 GCA_040753195.1 Gemmatimonadota bacterium
CCCGCAGCTGCAGCAACTGTCCATGCTAGCACGCGACCGGGCCGTTTGGCAGCAGATCGAGGCTGGAACATCCCGGCGACGCCGCGAAGATGACACTAACCGGCGTACGTAGCAACTTCATGCGCAGATTCGGACGCCGCGCGCATCAGCTTTGCGCAACGCGTGTTGCGTTCGCCGCGCTGCTAACGGCATGCGCACCGGGGGCACCGCCAACGACATCGCCAGCGCCCGCGCCACGCTTTCCGGCCATGCCCGTCGCGACCGGACCGCTCGCTGTGCGCGTCGTCTACCCACCACGCGGAGCGACAATCTCCGTAGCCGGTGATTCGACGTTCATCTTCGGATCGTTGGGGAACGGCAGCGCGACGCTAGCGATCAATGGCAGCACCGTGCGCGTCATGCCGAACGGAAGCTTCCTGGCATTCATTCCCGTCCCGCGCGAATCGCAAAGCTTTGTCCTCGAGGCCAGCCTGGCCGGTGCGCAGGAACGCGTGGAGCACCCCGTGCGGATCACCGCGCGCCCGGCGTCGCTCGCCAACGAGGCACCGCTCGCGGCGGATCCCCAGAGCGTGCGGCCTTCGTCGACTGGAAGTTGGCGCGCTGGCGAAGAGATAACCGTGGCCGTGCGCGCCAACGCCAACGCCTCGGTTTACCTGCAGCTGGCCGACTCGCAGCGACTGCCACTGGTGGCCGCCCGAGAGACGCTGCGCGATTCGACGCTCTGGCAGCGGACTGTGCGCGTCGAGGCCCTGCTCGGCGATGCCTCGCTCATCGTCACGCGCGGCAGCGACAGCATCACGCGAGCGGTGCCGGCGCAGCGCCTGGTCGACTCGTTAGGCGCGCGTTCCCTGGTTCGCCTCGTCGGTCCCGCCGCCCTCCCCGACACCGATCAGGTCATCGCCGCTCGGCCGGTGCCTAACGGCACTTACAAATGGTTGCTGCTTCCTGGCACGGTTGTGGAGCTGACCGGACGCGTCGGCGCTCAGGTGCGGCTGCGTCTGGACGACCAGCTGGACGTGTGGACCGACAGCGCCAATGTCGCACACCTCGCACCCGGGACAGTGCTGCCGCGGCGCATCGTCGGGACGCCGCGCGTGACCACCGACGCTTCAGGGGAGTGGGCGGACGTCGTACTGCCCATGGCAGCGCCGCCTCCGTACCTCGTCGAACAAGGTTCGCGGGCGCTTAATCTCACCCTGTACGGAACCACGCCGGACATCGACATCGCCGCGCTGCGCAGCGACACGACGATTGTGCGCAACGTGACGTGGGAGCCCGAGGCGACAGATCGCGGCCGCGTCGTCATTCATCTGGCCGAAGCACCCTTCGGCTATCACGTGCGTTGGCAGCCCGGCGCCCTCGTCGTGCGGGTGCGGCGGGCGCCTAACGTGAGTGTCCGCCGGCCGCTCAGCGGCCTAACGATTGCCGTCGATCCCGGGCATCCGCCGGTCGGCTCGACCGGTCCGACGGGCCTCTATGAGGGTGACGCCGTACTGCAAATCGCCGAGCGTCTGCGCGCCGAGCTCATGCGGCGTGGTGCGCGAGTGGTCATGACGCGCACGACGAAAGATCCCGTGGCGCTCGCCGAGCGGCCGGTGATCGCGCGGCGCGCCAACGCACACGCATTTGTATCGATTCACCTCAATGCGTTGCCAGACGGCGTCAACCCATTCAATGCGCACGGGACGGGGACGTACTTCTTCCACGCTCATTCGCTCGAGCTCGCGCGAACCGTCCAGACGGGGATGGTCCAGCACATGGGGCTGCGCGATCAGGGGGCGTTTTACGACAACCTCGCCGTAGTACGGCAGACGTGGATGCCCGCGGTGCTCTGCGAAGGAGCGTTCATCATGATCCCGGAGCAGGAGGCCTGGCTCAGGATGCCTGAGTTCCAGCAGGCATATGCCATGGGGGTCGCGGGGGGATTAGAGCGCTATTTTGGCGCTTTAAGGCGCCGCTGACGAAGCCCGTCTGACGCCGGGGAGGCGAGCACTGCCAGGGACTAACCGACAGCTATAAGAGCAGCCTAATTTCGGCCTGTCGGTGGATATCTCCGGTTGGAACTCTTTTCG
>JBFMFA010000834.1:0-2060 GCA_040753195.1 Gemmatimonadota bacterium
GAACTGATCCGCGGGCAGGGGCCGGGGTACTTTTATTCGCGCCGCATCGGCGCGCCGCCGCACCGCGCGGCGTCGGGGCACTACGTGGATGCGCCTAACGCGAGCACCATTCTTGGCGCCGCGAAGCTCACCGGGCGTACTTCGTCGCGCCTGTCCGTGGGGTCGTTACTCGCCGTGACGCGCCAGGAGCGGGCGCGGGTATTCGATTCACTGGTCGCTCGCACCTCGCACGTCACCGTGGAGCCGCTCGCGGCATACGGGGTCGTGAGAGTGCAGCAAGAGCTGGGGAGACAGGCATCGACCATCGGCGCGACCCTCACAGCGGTCCGGCGCGACGTCGGCGACGTGGCCGGCGGCGACAGCCTCGCCGCGGTGCTGCCACGCGAAGCGATGACCGGCGGCGCCGACTTCCGCTGGCGGCTCAAGGAAGGAATGTACGCGTTCAGCGGTTGGTACGGGTTCAGTCACGTCGCCGGCGATCCCTCCGCCATGTTGCGCCTGCAGCGGTCCAGCGCGCGGTATTTCCAGCGCCCTGACGCCGAATACGTCGATTACGACTCTACGCGCTCATCGTTAGGTGGGTATACCTGGTCCATCCGCGCGGACAAAGATGCCGGACGCCGAATCCTTTGGGGTGCGCAATTGCAGAGCAATTCCCCGGGATTCGAACTAAATGACATCGGCCGGCTCAATAACGCGGACGAGATCGAATACAACGCCGATATCCAGATCCGCGAGACGCTGCCTGGCCGCTATTTGCACAACTGGCGCCTGGGATTCGACACGCGTGGCGGCTGGAATTACGGTGGTGATCGTCAGTCCAATCATTGGAATCAGAACACGTCGCTCACGTTCAAGAACTACTGGAACCTGAACGTGCGCACGTCCTTTGCGTTGGCCACGCAGAACGCCACGCTCACGCGCGGCGGACCCTCTATGAGGTCGTTAGGCGAATGGTCCGAAGAGCTGCGCCTGAGCAACCCCATGAGCAGCCGCACGGGCTGGCGTCTGAATGCGCGTGTCACCCGCGGTGAAGAAGGACTTTATCGCAGCAGCTTCGGCGGCCAGCTCACGCTGCGTCCGACTGATCGCTGGCAGCTATCCGTCGAGCCTAACTACTCGCGAGCGAGCGATCCGCGTCAGTATGTAACCTCGCGCAACGACACACTCGCGCGGTTTCTCGATACACGCTGGATCTTCGCGCACATCGAACGCACAACGGTGTCTACACGCTTCCGTGCTCAGTACGCCTTCGCGCCGAACCTAACGCTCGAAGGCTATGCGGAGCCGTTTGCCGCGAGCGGCCGCTACAGTCGGATCGGCGAGCTCGCGGAGCCTCGCACGAACGAGCTGCGGCTCTACGGCACCGACGGCACGACGATCGATCACGCCAGTGACGGATCCCGCACCATCACCGATGGCCCCTCGTCGTTCGTAATCGACCCCGGCGATTTCCACGTGCTTTCGCTGCGCTCGAACCTCGTGATGCGCTGGGAATGGAAACCGGGCAGCACGCTCTTTCTTGTCTGGCAACAGAACCGCCGATCGAGCGAGTCGTACGGCAGCCCGGTAGGCCTACGGTCGATGTGGCACACAACGCGCGCGGCCGGGGACAACTTCTTTTCGATAAAAGCAACGTACTGGCTGCCGCTCTAAGACGCCTGCGGTGATCGAGGCGCCGGCGCAGCGCCATATTATTCGCCCGATGATTCAGAGCGCGGCGGTCCTTCCTTCCGAACCGCTCGATCTCCAAGCGGCGGTCCTGCAAGGCGTTCTCACACTCGGCGTCGCTATCGCCGGCGTGTACGGGTATCGCCGCTACCGCAAAGCGTATCTCGCGTGGTTCGCGCTCACACTGTGGCTGTATGCGGCACGCATCGGCATCATCGCGGCGTTCCTCATCACCGAGTCCCCCAGATGGCTCTACTGGCATCAAGTCGCGACGGGATGGACAGCGCTCGCGCTGCTCTGGACCGCCCTCACCTTCGAACGGCAGCCGCCTTTTCGCGCTGCCTATCTCGCTGCGCTGATTTTTCCGGTCGCATGGTCGTACTTCGCTG
>JBFMFA010000835.1:0-2056 GCA_040753195.1 Gemmatimonadota bacterium
GTCGTGGTCTTCCCGCTCGTAATGCCAGCCGACTGGAGCGGTTCGCGCTCCACGGGGGAAGACGTTGCCACGTTGATCGGAAGCGCGGTGGACGGCGCCGGCCCGCTGCGCTGGATCGACGGGTGGCAACTGCTCAGCGCGGCGCATCGCGCCGATGTCAGGTTGCTCAGCGATGAAGAAAGTCGCGCCATCGCGCGAACGCAGCGCAGCGCGTACGCCGTGCGCGGGCGCATAACGAGTCGCGGCGATTCCGCCGACGTCATTCTCGAGCTGTTGGACGTAGGCGGCGATTCCCTGATCGCTGCGGGGAAGCGCGGCACGTCGGACGCAACGCAGGTATGGAAAGCCGGTCTGCAAGCGACGACCCAGCTGTTACCACTGCTGATTCGTACCGGTATTCCGGACGTTGTGAGCGAGTGGACCAGCCGCAGCCCTACCGCGGTCGCGCATTTCCTCCTGGGCGAATCGGCCTTTCGCCGGCTGCAGCTCGACTCCGCGGAGAAAGCCTTCACAGCCGCGGTCGCAGCGGATTCCACGTTCGGCCTTGCCGCGATTCGCGGCGCGCAAGCCGCGACCTGGAACCATCACTCGCAAGGCGCGGCGCGCCTAATAACGGCCGCGCTCAGCTCGCGTCTTTCGGCGCGCCATCGCGAGTTCGCCACCGGCTATCGGCATTTCCTCGACGGACGCGCCGATTCGGCGATTGCACACTTCAACGCAGCGATTCGCCTTGATTCCAGTAGCGCCTTTGTGTGGCTGCAGTTAGGCGAAGTGTACGCGCACCTGCTTCCCGTCGCCGGGAGCAGTGACTCGCAGCAGGCCGTCGCGCTGGAACATGCATTCCGGCTCGACTCCAGCGCGACGAATCCGCTGTTTCACCTGATCGAAGTGCGGCTACGGCAGGGTGACACAACACGCGCTGCTCCGCTCGTTAGGCGTCTCCTGGCGGTGAGTGGCGATAGCATGCTCGCTCGGCAGGTGCAGATCTCAGAAACATGTGTGCGGCGCGGGCCAGCATCGATCGAGTGGCGCACTCTAGCGCGACAGACTGCGCGCTCGGTGTACAACGCGGCGGCGGCGCTGGCCCCTGGCGGGCGACAGCTGCAGTGCGCTGTGCCGGGCCTGGAGGCGATCCTTGCTATCGACACGGGCGCGACGCCGGAAGCGGCCGGACGGCGCTGGGCGTCGCTCATCATGTTGCAGGGGATTCGCCTAACGCAAGGACGAGCCAAAGACGCGGAGCAGCTCATCGGCGCATACGTCGCACGTGAACATGCGGGTGGCTCGCTCTTCATGTTCGGCAACTGGGCGACCGGTGCGTTTCAGGAACGCGCCGATTCTGTCGCCCGGCATCACGCCGCCGACTTTGGCACGGATTTCCGCGGCTGCGACACCGCATACCTCTGCTGGCTCAACGGCGTCCGGCTCATTCGCGACGGACGCGGCGGTGATGCGAACGCGCTCGCTGATCGCATCATGAAGTTGGCTACGCCACCCTCGCCGGAAGACAGTGTTTTGTCGCTGTCGCTTCGCGGTCATCTTACGCTGGCACGTGGCGACACTCTTGCGGCCATCCGCGTGTTCAGCGACTTGCTGGCGGCCGGCCGTCGGGGAGTGGAGTTTGACGAAGCGCTTGCCCTCGCCGCTGAACGAGTCCTGCTTGGCCGGCTGCTGATCTCGAAAGGCCAGCCCCAGCGTGCGATCGACGTCCTCAATGTCATCGACTCTAAGCCGATCATTCACCAGCTATTCCTCGGCGAGTCTCTGGAGCTTCGCGCGCAGGCGGCCGCTGCGCTGCAGCAAGAAGGTACGGCGCGTGTTTATCGCGAGCGGTTGACGGCGCTCCGGCGAGAGTGATCTTTGCTGCCCCGAGGGAAACGAGCTGAACAAAAAGCGAAAGGACTTATGGACGAGCGCATGGATGCAGCCGGCCCATCACGCGGCGATGACGAGCCACCGCCACCTCCCAAACGCGGCGACGACGCGCCGCCCCCGCCGCCTAAACGGGGAGACGACGCACCGCCTCCACCACCGAAGCGGGGCGACGACGCACCAC
>JBFMFA010000836.1:0-2055 GCA_040753195.1 Gemmatimonadota bacterium
ACAGCGCGGTACGTGCGCGAGCCGCCGCGATTGTCGATGCGGCCACCGCTCGTGATCCAAGCAAGCGCTATCTCGTCGCCATGCAGCAAGGGAGCTGGGGCGCCCGAGGAGGCTTCAGTGATCTCCTCGATGCGGTCACCGTTCACCTGCACGACCACGCCCGCGACGCCGTGGCAATTGGAGACACCGATCGCGCCGTTCGCTTAGCCCGCGCTGTCGAAATCGTGGAAGACGCCAAGGAAACCACACTCACCAACGTGAACCCGTCCCTCGTGACCGCCGATCTGGTAGACCGCTTGGCTCAGTCGTTGCGCTAAGTCCCACAAAGGCCTTTATGAGCGATCTGACCCACCTCGACGAATCCGGAGCCGCCAGGATGGTCGACGTGTCCGGAAAGCCGGAAACGGAACGAATGGCGAGGGCGTCGGGTCGAATCACCATGGCAGCGGAAACGTTGCGGGCCATCCGCGACAACTCGATCAAAAAGGGGGATGTTCTGGCCGTCGCCAGGGTCGCTGGAATCATGGCCGCCAAACGGACGGCGGAACTGGTCCCGCTTTGCCATCAGATCCCGTTAAGTGACATCCAGATTGACTTCACTCTCGACGATTCGCTCCCCGGAATCCGCGCCGAAGCCAAGGCGGTGACAGTGGCAAAAACGGGCGTGGAAATGGAGGCAATAGTTGCCGTAAGTGTGAGTCTTGTCACGATTTACGACATGGCTAAAGGGGTAGATAAGGGCATGGAAATTGGTGAGATTGCTTTGCACGAAAAGCGCGGTGGACGCTCTGGGCACTTCCAAAGGCCTTAGCTCAGACGGCTCACCGCAGTAACCAGGACGTGGCTTGGCGCGCTCAGGTGCTGCGACTTCCAGTCCGACACGATAGAGGCCTTATGCACGATCTCAGGAACACGTACGTCCACTATGGTGACAAACTTCGACGCCGCAGAAAGATCCGCGCAGCCCTCATCTGCGCCGGGTTCTTCGTTGCGTCGGTAGGTGCCGCCGCTGATTGGCGCCCGGAGACGGCGCGCGCGGCTGCTATCGTTTCGACTGACCGCCTCCCCCTCCCGCCGGCGGCCGAAGTAACCACGGATTCGGATTGGTTCTCCGGGGAGGACCTCGACCGCTGGAACCGCATTTTCACGTTCGCGCGTCGCTACAACATTTCGGCGGACCTGGCTGCAGCCATTCACGATGAGGCAATCGCGCAGAAGGTCGATCCAGAGCTAGCCTTCCGCGTCGTGCGGCTCGAGAGTCGCTTCCAGGAAAGTGCCAAGAGCCCGGTCGGCGCGATCGGTCTCACGCAGCTGATGCTCCCGACCGCTCGGATCTACGAGCCCGGCATTTCAGCCGACTCGCTGCATGATCGTCATACCAACCTGCGCATCGGCTTCAAGTACCTGCACGATTTGCTCAAGCAGTACCGCGACGTGAAGACGGCGCTCTTGGTCTACAATCGCGGCCCGTTGGCGGTGCTGCTCGAACGCGAGCTGGGCATCGATCCGTCGAACGGGTATGACCACATCGTGCTGAAGGGGTATCGGGGGAAGGGATTGCTGCAATAGGCGTAAGGCGTAAGGCGGAAGGCGGAAAGGAGCTGAGAAAACAAAGCGGGCAGCCTGAAAAGGTTGCCCGTTATTGCTTCACTCCCTTACCCCTTACCCCTTACCCCTTACCCCTTACGCCTTCCGCCTTACGCCTAACTATTAACTCCCCGACGCCGTCCTTGTCGCCCTTCGCGCTGTGCCCCTAACGACAATCGACTGTCCCGCATAGATGACCGGCTTCCTGAGTCCGTTCCAGCGCATCAGCGTGTTGACCGTCGTTCCGTAGCGACGCGCAATCCCTCCGAGCGTCTCCCCTCGACGCACGAGATGGCGACCGGATGCTGAGGTGCCATAGCGTTCGATTTCTGGACTGGGAACATCGAACGCACCCTCAACCGTGTTAGGCGTCGGCACCACCACTGTCTGGCCAGCCGTGAGCACACCGCTCTTCGTGGCGCGCAGCTTCGGGTTGTACCAGCGCAGTTGGTGCGACTCGACGCCGTG
>JBFMFA010000837.1:0-2053 GCA_040753195.1 Gemmatimonadota bacterium
CCGCCTGCGGGCGGTAGCGCCGATAGGCAACGGGGCGCGCTGCGCGGTTCTCTCGAGCCAGCGTTAGGGTTGCGTAGATGTGGATGCTGAAGATGCTGAGGAGCCCGATGCGGAAGAACCAAAGTAAGGGGTGGCCCTGAAGCCAGTCCGCGTACGAGTTGAGGGCTTCCTGTCCCTGAAAGACTTTGAGGTTTCCGAAGAGGTGACCGAAGAGAAAGGCGAGGACGAGGAAGCCGGTCGCGGCAGTGACCAGTTTACGGCCGACGGACGAACTGAATAGACGAACGACTCGGTTCATCAGCTGGTTGCACGGGTTGGGACGCGGAATCATATCGCCGTGTGCCCAGAAGGCGAGTCGTCCGTTTCCTTCCAGGAGCGCCCGCGAAGCCCTTACGACCGCGGCGGACTGCACATCGGCGGCATGACGATGCGCCGCGCTGGCCGGGTGCGTTGTCCGTTTAGAGGGGAGTGTTGACCCGCCGGCGGCTGGCCGGATGGGGGTTGCGCGTCTGAGCGGCGGGACGCTTCAGCGTTCTCGTTAGGTATGGCTCGATAGCGGGGCGCTGCGATCCAGCACGAGCTGATAGCCAACTTTGCGAACCGTTCGAATCAGCGACGGCCGCGCGGGGTCTTCCATGAGCTTGCGCCGCAACTCGGCGACGTGCCAGTCCACTGTGCGCGAGTCGACGCCTGCTGAGTACCCCCACACGTCACGCAGCAACTCCTCGCGGGAAATCGCCTGACCTGCGCGTTCGATCAGGGCGAACAGGAGGTCGCGTTCCTTTGGTCGCAAGGAGATCTCGGTACCGGCATGGAAGGCGCGCATGCCGGCCACATCGAGCGTGAGGTGCCCGAACGTCATTGTGCTGCGATCATGAGGTGCGAGTGTGCGCCGCAAAAGAGCGTCGATTCGCGCGAGCAGCTCTAGGAGACCAAACGGCTTCGTGACGTAGTCGTCGGCGCCAAGCCGGAAGCCGCGCACTTTGTCTATCTCTCCCTGTCGCGCCGAGAGGATCAGGACGGGACCGATGAAACCGTGCGCCCGCAATTGCCGCAACACGGCCTCCCCAGGCGTGTCCGGTAACATCAGGTCGAGAATCACGAGGCTTGGAGTCGCGCGCTGCGCGGCGGCAACGCCCTCGGTTCCGGTCTCCGCGAACGTGACGCGATGTCCCTCCAGTTCCAGGTTCTCGCCTAACGCCATCGCGATGTCACGTTCGTCTTCGACGATGAGAATTTCTGCCCTCATGCGAGCGTTGCCTCGAGTCGCTCGTTGCCCCGCGCGGGCATCGCGTTGTCTCGCACGGCGGGAAAATCGATGCGCACGCGGGCGCCACCGCTCGGTGACGCCTCCATCTCAATCCTGCCATCCATCATTTCGGTGAGCTGGCGTGCGACGGCGAGACCGATCCCCGTTCCGGAGTTGCGATGTCCGCGGACAAACGCTCTGAACACGCTGTGGCGCAGGCGCGGCGGAACGCCGGGGCCCTCATCGTCGACCTCCAAGCGCACATGTGCCTCGCGTGACGTCACGGTGATACGCAGGTTCTGTCCGGGTGGGCCGAAGCGCAGCGCATTGTCGATCACGTTGCCGAGAATCTGCGCAAGTGCGTGTTCGTCAGCCATTATGCACGCCGACTCGTCGATCGCCGTACCGACTCGTATGGCGCCACGCTCGAGCATGGGCCGGAAGCTCGTTAGGACGTCACGCACGATGACGGCGGGGAATACGCGCACCTTTCGTAATTGCGGGGCGTCGGCACCTTTGCCTCGTGTGAACGAAAGCGCGTTTTCCACCAGATGAATCAGTCGGCGCGTCTCGCGCACAATCACGCGAGCGGCATCGGCGCGCGTACGATGGGCGGGGCGGTCCAGCTGCAAGGTTTCGGCGTAGAGGAGTATCTGCGTGAGCGGCGTGCGCAGATCGTGCGCGACGGCCGATGCAAGCGCTTCTCGCTCGTGCAAATGCCTTACGAAACGCCTGATGAGCAAAAGCGTGGTTAGGCAGAAGAGCGCCGTTGCGGCGAGCAGTGCCACGGTGGTCAGCTGCCTG
>JBFMFA010000838.1:0-2051 GCA_040753195.1 Gemmatimonadota bacterium
CGACCGCCAGAGAATCTCTCCCTTCTCCAGGAGCAGATGAACGACGCGATCACGGAGGGCGCGGGCGAAGAGCTGGTACACATGGAGCCGGACTCGCTACGCGTCGCGATCAACGCGTACCTCGACAAAGGCGTCGACTTTCTGAAATACGGCGGAACGAGTCACTTCGGCGGGCCGATACAGATAGGCTTCAGCGATCGTGCGCAGAAAGTGATTGTCGATGCCGTGCATGCGCGGGGTAAGATCGCCGAGACGCACTCGACGACGCCCGAGGGTTTGCGGATGTCGCTCAGCGCCGGCGTGGATCTCGTACAGCACCCCGAAGTGCTGGACGTGCCGATGTCTGACGAACTCGCCGACATGTTCGTTGAACGCAAAGTCATCTGCGCGATGCTGTCCAACACCATTACGGGCGCACCGTGGCAAACATACGTTAGGCAGAAACAGCGTGACGACAGCACACGCAAGGCGCGCGCGGATTCCGCGCAGTCGCAAGGCTGGCGGCGCGAGCGAACGTCCGCGGAACGTCAACGCGATCGCGGAAACGTGGGTATGGAGATGCGCCGCCGGAACGCCGAGAAGCTCATCAAACGGGGCTGCATCACCACGATTGCCACCGACAACTACCTCGGCCTCGCACCGGAGTTCAGACGCGACCCGAAACCGGCTTGGCAGGAAGCCGGGACGGGCTCGTTGTCGGCGATCGAAGGCCTCGTGGAACTGGGCATGACGCCGATGCAAGCGATCGTGGCAGCAACGAAAAACGGAGCGATCGCGAGCCACGCCGAAAAGGACTACGGGACGATCGAGGTCGGGAAAGCCGCGGATCTGGTGATGCTCGACGCGGATCCGCTGGCGGACATCAAGAACATCCGCAAGCTATCGACCGTGATCGCGAACGGCGCGGTGATCGATCCAAAGTCTTTGCCGACGAATCCGGTGTGGTCGCGCCGTTAGGCGCTGTTGTGTGCGGAATCGTTAGGCTCGTCTCCGAACCGGTGGGTGCCGAGTCTCCGGCAACACGGTGCCCCAGGATGCCACGGGTTGCCGGGTTCAAGGACCGGCGTTGACAGACGCGAAGTCGGGGGTAGATTCACTCAACGCCCCTGCGCTCGCCGGGGCGTTTTTTTGTGTCCATCCCCTGTTAGCTCCCCGCCCATGTTTGATTCAGAGATGCGCACGCTCGTCGTTGTCGGTGCTCAGTGGGGGGACGAAGGGAAGGGGAAGCTCGTCGATGTGCTGGCCGAGCGCGCCGATTGGGTCGTGCGCTACCAGGGCGGCGCTAACGCCGGCCACACGGTCGACCTCGGCGAACGCTCCTTTGTCCTCCATCAAATACCGAGCGGCATTCTCCAGCCCGGCGTACGGTGCGCCATCGGCAATGGCGTGGTGCTCGATCCGGAGACGCTTTTCACTGAGATCGATGAGCTCGTGCGCGATGGCATCGATGTAGAGGGGCGTCTGTATGTGAGCGATCGCGCGCACCTCGTCATGCCGTACCACAAGCTCGTGGATTCGGAGAGCTCGGCGAGCAAAGCGATCGGCACGACGGGTCGCGGAATCGGCCCTGCGTATGAAGATAAAATCGGTCGTCGTGGCATTCGCGTCCTCGACCTCAAACATCCAGCGCAACTGCGCGATCTGGTGACGCGCGGCGTGGAGCTGGCGAACGCCGAGCTGGCGAGCTGCGGCTCGGCGCGCCGTGTCGACGTCAAGGACACGCTGGATCGCCTGACGCCGATCGCGCCGCGCCTGCTGGCGCTCGCCGACGACGTGGGCCTAACGATGCACCGCGCGCAGCGCAGCCGCGCCGCCGTGCTGCTCGAAGGGGCGCAAGGCTCCTTGCTCGACATCGATCACGGGACGTACCCCTTCGTGACATCGAGCAATACGACGTCCGGAGGCGCGGCGATCGGCGCGGGCATCGCCCCCACGGCCATCGACGCGGTTCTCGGTGTCGTGAAGGCGTATACCACGCGCGTCGGCAACGGCCCGCTGCCGACGGAGATGGACGAGGCGCTTGGCAGTCAGATCCGCACGGTAGGCGCCGA
>JBFMFA010000839.1:0-2050 GCA_040753195.1 Gemmatimonadota bacterium
CGCGCAGCGTATTGTAGTACGTAATCCCCTGATTGAAATCGACCGCTCCATCGCGCTCGTTATGCAGAAGCAAGAGCGGCGTCTTCACATTCTTCGCATGGAACGCCGGTGAGTTCCGGATATACGCATCGTAGTTATCGATGAAGTTCCCGGCAAAGCGTCCCTGACTCGACTCGAAGATCGGCTGATTCGCGCTCCCGGTATTCCAGTAGACCGAGCTGTACATGCTCACCATGTCGGTGAGCGCCGCGCCTGCAATCGCGCTCTTGAAGATGTTCGTCTGCGTGACCAGGAACGCCGTCTGATAGCCACCCCACGAATGCCCGTGCAACCCGACGTTCGCCGAGTCCACGATCCCCGTCGCGATGGCCGCTTTCACAGCCGGGACGACACACCAGACCGCCGACATCCCCGGGTCGTTCACGCGGTACACGATGTCCGGCATCAACACCGCAAATCCTCGGCTCGTGTACACTGACGGATTGAACGCCCGCGTCTCGTTAGGTACGGCGTACGCGTGCAGCGACTGCGACAGCTTCTCGTAGATGTACACAACCGTGGGATACTTCTTCCCCGGCTCGTAGTTGGCCGGCAGGAAGAGCGCGCCCTGCAGCGAATCGCCCTTCGCGCTCACGTAATCGATCAGGCGAGCGCCGGATGACCAGGCAAACTCCTTCTGCTGCGTGCCGGCGTCCGTGAGGCGTCGCGCATTCTTGAACGTGCCGTCGGACGTCCAATAATCGGGGTACTCCGTGAAGGTCTGTCGCGTGAAGAACCACGCGTCGGCGTCGCGAGCGCGGGACGGGAAGTATTGCGCGTCTTCGTACACCAGCGCCGTCACGCCGGTCTTCCCCGGATCGAGTCGCGCGACGCCCGATTTCTTCGTGCGCTCGCCATACATGGCGAAGTAAATCGGTTTGGTCAGATCGATGCCGCGCTCGCGCGGATCGAACGCGATGCGGCGCTGGAATCGCGTTTTCTGCGCGCGTCCATTCATCGTTAGGTTCACTGCCGTGCCGGCTTTGACCGGGACACGCCAGATGTCCCAATTGTCGGAGAGGAGCACCGCCTCGCTGTCTTTGCTCCATCCGATCACCGGCGTGGGCGGCCGGTCCACGTTATGATCGTCTTCGGTGTTGATGAATGACACGGGGGCCCCAGCCGTGACGTTGCGCGATGTGCCGGCAACGAGATCGTACACGTGGTAGTTCCCGTCGCTCCAGTACAGCAGCCGCGTCCCGTCCGGTGAGCTGATCATCGTCCCGCCGAAGAATCCCGTGCCTAACATCTTCTTCGCCAGCAGGCGCGCCTCGCCCGTCTTCAGATCGATGCTGTACACGTCGCGGAAGCGGCGGCCGTCGATGTTGCCGAGCTTTTCGTAGGCGCGCACATCGAAGGCGAAGCCATAGCGGTCACGCTGGGTGAGCGTGACGTCGCGGAGAGAGTCATTGCCGAGCCTAACGAGTTTTTGTTCGGCCACCCGGAAGGCCGCCATGTAGTTGAAGGCCTTGTCCCGATTCTCTTCGATTTGCTGCTGCGATTGCAGTCGAGAATCGTTGCCGTGCCAGATCACGAGCGTAGGCAGCGCTTCGTCGTCCCCCGGTGCGCCGCCACCACCCCCGCGGATCGCCCCCGGCCCACCGGCGACGGCCCGCACATCCGGATTCGGTTTGTCGCTTGGCGCGGAGGTACGTCGAGCCGCGACCCCGACAAAGACGGCGCTACGATCCCAGGCCCAACGCGGCGCACGCTCCCCTGACAGTCGCATGCCGGCCGGCATGCCGTTCTGTTCGCTCGGCACATACGTCGCAGGCGGTTGCGCGAGGTCTTTCCAGGCGACGATGCTGTAGTTCGTGTCTGCCGCGGCGGAATCCGGAACGCCTCGCAACACGGCCAGTGAGGCCCCGCTGTCCGCCCACGTTAGGCGACGATACACGGCGCGCTCACTGTCGAGCACGCGGATCGCCTCCGTCTTGCCACTACGCAGGTGCACGCCATTCCCGAAGCGGTCGCGTGTTTCAATGACCCAGGCGAGGTTTTCGCCGCGCTC
>JBFMFA010000840.1:0-2050 GCA_040753195.1 Gemmatimonadota bacterium
GTTTTGCCTGTCGTATTTCCCCACCTGGATGGCGAGACGCGATCCGTCCGGTGACCAGGAGGGCCACTGCGGACTGCCGTCGGTCGAGGTGAACTTTGTCAGCACGCGCACGTTACCGCCATCGGCGTTCATGATGCCGACCTGCAGCTGACGCGTCGAGTCCATCGTCGTGAAGGCGATGCGTTTGCCGTCGGGCGACCATTCGGCGTTGAATTTCGGCGGCATGCCTTGAGAGATCGTGCGTGCGTTGGAGCCGTCGGTTTTCGAGACGACCAACCGTGATTCCTGGAAGGGACCCGTTGCGTAGAGCAGATCCTGCCCGTTAGGCGCTGGCCGAAACTCGCGGCCCGGCGTGCGCAAGAGGACGCGCGCATCATTGCCATCGCGCTTGAGTGTCGTAACGGTCGCAGTATCGCGCCCCCACCAGACGAGGACACGATCCCGCAGCCATACTGGTGGTCCGTCGAACTCAGGGCTGTTCGTTAGGCGTACTTCGTGCCCGGAAGCGACATCGATCACGTAGCTGTCGCTCTGTTTGCCGTCGCGCATGGCCACATACGCGATGTGACGCCCGTCGCGCGAAACGGACGGCAAGCCGCCGCCCGTGTTGCGCGGCGCGGGAAGCTGCCGGAGCGGCGTCGGAGTCTTCGTCAGCGGCAAGCCGCTTTTGGACCAGGCGTCGTACGAGCCGTCGTACAGTTTGACCGGCACGCCGAGGATCCGCGCAATGAGGTATGTCCCGCTCGCGCGGTACCCCACCGCGCAGTAGGCCACCACGGTGTCGACGGGACTCGCACCGCGCTCGGCGAAGAGGCGCATGAGTTGTGTACGGTCGACGAGCGAAAATTCCGTCGGCGTCGTGAAATACGAGCGCCATTCCACACGACGCGCTCCGTCGATGTGGCCGCCGCCCCGGCCCGCTCCAAGGTATTCCTCTTCCGTACGGGTGTCGAAGAACGCGAGGCCGGGTTTACCAACGCGTGATTGCACCCACTCGGTTGTTGCGACGATGCTCGCGTTAGGCGGATGTGCCGTCAGCTTGCCGCGGGTGACGGGCGCGAACGCTGACTCGGTCGGACGACCTTCCGCCTTCCACTTCGTCAGACCGCCGTCGAGCGCGGAGACCCGACCGTGGCCCATGTATTCGAGCGTATAAAACGCGCGCGACACTTCGAGAGGTTGGCCGGTGAGCACAACGTGGGACGCGTCGGACACGCCCAGCGCTTCGAACAGTGAGCGGAGTGAATCCGCGGCAGGCAACTCATGGGAGCCGCCGTTTACGTCCTGCACGAGCGATCTGTATGGGAGGAAGCGTGCGCCGGGGATGTGCTCTGACCGGTACGCCGAATCCCGACTACCAACGTGCAGCAGCACGATCGAGGGATCCTTCAGGCGACCCGCCAGCCACTCGGTGGACACGACCAGCTGTGATGATTGCGCGGTCGCCAGCGATGACGACAGAGCGAGCAGCGCTGAGACAAACCTTCCAAGCATCGAGTCCTCATTCAAAAGGGAATACCCGATGCTACGTGGGTGCCCGAAGGAATCAGACGCGCGTTGCAGCGAACAGCGGGTTTGATCAGGCGGATCGCCGCGCGATGCAGGGAGTCATAAGCAACACGACCCGGCGAGGGCCGGGTCGTTGGGAGTGCGAATAGTCGCGATTGGTGCTACTGCCTGACGGAGTGGAGTGGAGCGGACCGGGATCGAACCGGCGACCCCCTGGTTGCAAACCAGAGTGGCGCAGCCAGATGGGACCTGACAAAACCCGCTCTCACTCACGGTCTCTGGGGAGAATGACCATCTGAACCCAGACGTGACCAGACGCAGCCAGACCTAGCGGGCTTCCTATAGGCTTCCTACATTACGGACGGCCCCGCTGGCGGCCTCTCGCCGCACCGGTAGCCTCTCCGTATGTCCCGCCTGACCAAACGCGTTGTGGACGCAGCCAGGCCCCGCCATCGCGATTATTTCGTGTGGGACGCGGGCGACGGATCGGTGAAAGGGTTCGGGCTCCGCGTGTGGCCGAGTGGACGCAAGACGTTCGTCT
>JBFMFA010000841.1:0-2050 GCA_040753195.1 Gemmatimonadota bacterium
CAGTGCCTCCCCGACACCGACTGCAACTCACGCTACAACGCGCCGGGCGCGGCCTACTTCACAATGATCGGCACACCGCTCCTGGCTGGGCGCGACCTACAGCCGTCGGATAACTACGATGCACCGAGAGTCGCGGTGGTGAACCTCGCGTTTGCTGAGAAGTTCGGACTAGGACGCGAAGCGGTCGGCAAGTTTATGGCGCGTGGTGGCGGCCCTAACGATTCGTTGAATATCCAGATCGTGGGCCTCGTACCTAACGTGGCGTATAACGACGCCAAGCGCGGTCCGCAGCCGGTCTTCTATCTGCCGTGGATGCAGCAAGGGATCGTCGGCCAGATGTATTTCTACGCCAGGTCGAGTCTCCCCACCGATCAGCTAGTCGCAGCGATTACACCGATGCTGAAGCGCATCGACCCCTCGCTCCCGGTGCAAGATCTCAAAACGATGCCGCAGCAATTGCGCGAGAACGTCTTCCTTGACCGAATGATCTCCATCCTGTCGGCAGCGTTCGCTGTGCTCGCCACCCTGCTGGCCGCCGTGGGTCTCTATGGCGTCCTCGCGTACTCCGTCTCGCAGCGCACACGGGAGATCGGCGTGCGGATGGCGTTAGGCGCCGACCGCGGACGCGTGCAGGGGATGGTGCTGCGACAGGTTGGCGTGATGGTCGCCGTCGGTGCGACGATAGGCGCACTCGGTGCCTTCGCGTTAGGACGTGCCGCCCGATCGCTGTTGTACGGACTCCAAGGTCACGATCCCGCTGTGTTCGCTCTTGCCGTGGTGCTCCTTATCGCGGTGGCGTTCGCCGCCGGCTGGGTTCCCGCGCGTCGCGCGAGCCGCACGCAGCCGATGATGGCCCTCCGCTACGACTGAGAGGGGTCAGACACCTTTGTTCGCGGTGTCTGACCCCTGGTGGCGACGGCCGATGTGCCCCGCCATCGTGCTGAAGTAGACGTCTTCCACGTCCGGTACTGCGGCGTCGAAGCCGTTAGGTGCCGTGTCGCCGTAAACGCGCACGACGGTTCGGCCGGCGAGAAGCTTCGTCGAAATCACCGCCTGCTCGCGCTCCAGCGCGGCCAGTTCCTGCTTCGCGATCACTTTGCTCCAGATGCGACCGCGCAGATCGGCAACGGCGCGGAGTGGTTCCCCCTCGAGCAATATCTCGCCACCGTCGATGATCGCCATGCGCGTGCACAGCTCGCTCACGTCTTCCACGATGTGAGTGGAAAGCAACACGACGCTGTTCTCGCCTAACTCCGCCAGCAGATTCAAGAACCTGACGCGCTCGGCGGGATCAAGCCCCGCCGTCGGCTCATCGACAATCATCAACTTCGGGTTGCCTAACAACGCGACCGCGACGCCGAAGCGCTGCTTCATCCCGCCCGAATAGCCACCCAGCTTCTGCTTTCGAACATCCCACAGATTGACCTGCCGCAGGAGCGCATCGACAACATCCCGACGTTCCCCCTTGCCGGCGATCCCCTTGAGCAACGCAAAGTGATCGAGAAGCTCCTCAGCGCTGACTTTCGGATAGACGCCGAATTCCTGCGGGAGGTAGCCGAGCGTCTTGCGGACTTCGTCTTTCTGATTCACGACGTCGATGTCGCCCAACCGGATGCTGCCGCGGTCCGGCTCCTGCAGCGTGGCAATAATGCGCATCAGCGTGGACTTCCCCGCCCCGTTAGGCCCCAAGAGCCCATACATCCCTGATGGGATCGTTAGGCTCACATCTTTGAGAGCCTGCACGCCGTTAGGATACGTCTTTGAAACTCCCGCGATTTTCAGTTCCACCGGCTTACTGCCGTTTGAAGATGGAATACATGCCCTTCGCCAGGTTGAAGCCTAACTCTGTGGCCGGTCCCGTGTGGCCGCTTCGATGAAACGTTAGGACGATGTTGTTGAAACGGAACCTCCTCCCTTCGATCCAGGTGAGTGGCCGCGGCGGCGAACCTCGCGCAGAAACCATCGGCCGGTGCGGCCTGGTCATCGGGACGTTCCATTCGACGTCTGCTTCACCGTACGCCACTGGCGGGACTACGCGAGCACCATCAGG
>JBFMFA010000842.1:0-2047 GCA_040753195.1 Gemmatimonadota bacterium
CACCGGAGCCTTGCCGAAGGACGGCGGCCGCATCGCCAACACGAGCCAGACCGCGTCGATCAGCGGGGTGCTCAGCGCGAGCAAGCTGTATTGCATAACGACGAGCGCCACGAGCGGCGAACCCCGCGCCATCTCGGAGGCGACGTTGTGGGGCATGAACGTTACGGTGGGCGGGAACACGATCACCGCCGACTGGTTGCATTCCATGGCGGGGGCGCGTTGTCCGACCGACGCGACACCGTTCAGCAGCGGCAGCTCATTCTTCACGAACCTGCGCGTAAACGGACGCACCATCGCGCTGCAGAAGACACCCAACCGGAAGATCGAGCTGCCTAACGGCTACATCGTCGTCAACGAGCAGACGAGTTTTGTGACGCCCTGGCACGCCGGACGGACGGTCATCGGTCTGCGCATCGTGATCACGCGCAACGGGTCGGCCGACGTCGTTCTCGCACGCTCGCAGACGCACATCGATTGTCCGTGATCTGAAGGCAGAGGTCGGAGGGATGCGCCGCTCATCACGCGTCCCTCCGACCCTCCGACCGCTGAGCTACCGTTCGAGCGCCACGAACGTCCCGTCATCCACACGGCCGCCAGTGACGCGATAAAGCGTGATGCCCGACCGGATGCCGAGGCGGCCTTCCCCGCGTACGGGACCGACGACGGCAGCCGTTTGCGCAAAACGCAGCGTGCCTGTGGCCGTTTCGTAACGCAGAAACTCACGCCGGTGCATGTGGCCGCCTAGCGCGATTTCCAGGCGGTCACCCAGCACGTTTAGCACGTCCCCGACATTTTGAACGGCGTGGCGGAACGTCGGGGGACGTCCACGGAGTCTGATGATCGTCGGTGCGACATTGTCCTCCTCGTACCCATCAATGATCTCCGCGGCCGAGACGAGCGGGATGTGATTGAACGTCACCACCGGCATTCCAGCCGGGAGCTGCGCCACGTCACGTCGCAGCCACTGCATCTGCAAAGAATCCACGCGCCCGAAATACCACAGATCGTCATAGTCGACGCTGTTCAACCCGACGAAATGCACACCTCCAAATTGGAACGAGTAGTAGTCCGGACCGAGCATCGCACGGTAGAAACGGCGACCGTACAACGAATGCGTCGGGCTCACGAGTGAACGATGCCGCTCGATGCCGAAAATCTCATGGTTCCCCGGTACCGTATACACAGGCACTGTGAACGCCGCCAGCTCACGCAGCAACAGGTCATAATATCCGCGCGCTTCGCTTTCGGGCGTACGCAACGCGTCGCGCACAAGATCCCCTGAAATCAAGAGAAAGGCTGGATGCAGAGAGTCAACGAGCGCCTTCAGGCGCCGCGTACGCTCCACGCTCTCGGCGCCGATGTGCGTATCGGACGCGTGTACGAAGGTAAAGTTTGGCGTGGCGCCTAACGGTGCGACGGCGAACGTGACCTCCCGGCCAACCTCGATGCGACGCCAGAACGGGCCACGCACGGCGTAACCGTTAGGCTGCGTCATGAAGATGACGCCATACCCTCTCGCGTCGAACGCGAATCGGCCGGCGCTGTCGGTGGTCGTGACGGAGATCTGATCCGAGATCGCAACTCCAGCGAGCCCCGATTCTCCAGCATCACGCACGCCGTTCCCATTGCGATCCACGAATACAACGCCGCTCACGCGTGTCTGTGTGGACGAAAGCTCCGATGGCTGCGCGAGTGCCAGCGCGGGTAAACAAAGGCCGCCCAACAGTTGACGGATCATGAAGGCTCGGGCCGACTCAGGTTGCGGTTTCGGTAGATCGCCCACGGAACCTGCAACAATAACATCGCCAGCGCACCGAGCAGCGCCATAACGAAAACGCGCTGCGGCCACGGTCCGAGATAGTCGATGAGCGATGGTTGCGACGGTTTGGCATTCCCGACATAGCCATAGTTGTACCCGGTGATGAGGTTGAGCGTAAACACAGCCGCGAGCCACGTGATGGCGATTGCGATCGCGAACCAGGCGTCACGCCATGTCGGCCGATACCCACGCACGACCACGATGTACGACGCTCCGCCCACGATCAGC
>JBFMFA010000843.1:0-2043 GCA_040753195.1 Gemmatimonadota bacterium
AGGCCAGCAATGCGAACACGTCGCCCTCTAAACAAAGAGATCGTAGTGACTTCGCCGACGTTCGCTGCTATTCGAACCGACGAGCGGTTCATTTGCGTTCTCGCGCTTTCGCGCTTAATCAACGCGCTCTCCGTTGCGCGCGGACCAATCATGACGCCTATGCGCTGGCAAACCCCACGCGCGCAACGTGAGCGTATGTCCGCGCTCCTATATGCCGGTGCCGTACTACACGAAGGGCTTTTGCTTAGCAGGAACCTTGGACGCGACTTTCGGCATCTACCGCAGTATAAGCGCGGCTTTGCTCGCATCCACCGTTCGAAGCGTTACCAGAAACTGCAAGGGTGGCTTAAGACCATCCGCAACCAGGCTGCCTTTCACTTCGATGCAGACCTAGTCCGTGCAAGCCTAAAAGATGCCGATCAAAGCGAGTACCGCGTCGTACTCTTGCGGAGCAAGCGCCTTGGCGATGTTTATCATAGTCTGGCCGATGACGTTGTGTTTTGGCGGCTTTTCGGGACCACGCTATCCCAAGACGAAGCCATCAGACAATTCACTGAGTTGTCCAGCGGCATCGGTGATCTGTTCGAGGATTTCATGGTTTCTGCAGGATCGTTAATTCCCGCGGCACTTCTTGAGCTGGGATGTGTGCGAAGACCAGTTGCGCGCTAAGCCGCCATCTGGAAGCTGCCTAACAAGGCGTTGCAGCAGTCAGCGCAGACTCTGGCGGTCGGCCGCCGTGTTGCTTCGCCACGGCGGCCAATTATGATATGCGCTGCAGCTGAACGCCATGTCCGTTAGGCTGCTGCGAAACGATTAGCACAATAGACGTGAGACGAACGGTTTTTATACTTGGCGCCGGCGCTTCCAGCCATACGGGAGCACCGCTCATGGCGCAGTTTCTTGACAAGGCTTTTGACCTCCGGGACCAGCACCGCGGCGCGATCTCCAGCGCCGATTTCGACCTTGTCTATGAGCTCATTCACTCGCGCCTAACAGGTCTGCTTTCCAAGAGCGCGGTAGATCTCGACAACGTCGAGACCGTTTTCAGTCTCGTGGAGATGGGCCAACTGTTGGAGCGATTGCCTAACACCAGTACCGCTGAATTAGCCAAGGCCGCGCGCGCGATTCGCGTTGTTCTCGCGCAGACAATCGAGCACTATGCCCCATTCAAGACGGACGGTGAGGGTCGTTGGATTCCACACGATGTTTACCGAGAACTCGTTCAGCCGCTTCGCCGTCGACCTGCACCACCGTGGTCATTCATCACGTTCAACTACGATCTCGCTTTGGACTTCGCGCTCCACTGGTCCATGCTTCCAATAGACTACGGATTCGGGCACGCAGCTGCCGGTGCAGTCCCCGTGCTTAAGTTGCACGGGTCCTTAAACTGGGCGATGTGCCCCAAGTGCAAAGAAATTCGAGCAGCTGATTTTTCTGCGCATTTCCGACGCGATGTGGGGTTTCAGCCAAAACCGAATTCTGCTTATCCCATTCCGAGCAGCGGTTTGCTTCGATTGCTCGGCGCTCACTGCCAGGGCGAGGACGCACCGACAGAGCCTGCGATTGTGCCGCCGACGTGGAACAAAACGCAGTATCACACATTGTTTGGCGCGGTATGGCGACGCGCCGCCGAAGAGCTTTCCAAAGCCGAAGTGATCTATGTGATCGGCTACTCGCTTCCGGAGTCCGACGTCTTCTTCCGCGATCTACTCGCATTAGGCCTGGCAGGCTCCACTAGACTGATTCGATTTCAGATCGTCAACCCAGACGGCAACGTCGGGAACAAGTTTCATCGCTTGCTTGGTGGGCTCGCACATTCGCGATTCCGTAACACAACAGACGACTTCAAGGTCTTCGTTCATGTTCTTCTACGGTCAGATGAAGTACCTAAGGATACATAGCCTGCGCTCGCAGCAGCCTAACACTCCTAACGAGGCAATTGTCAAGCGGACGTAGTTCGCCTTATCGAGCGACTGCGGGTCACTCGATAAGAACACTGCTTCAGCGTCGTGGCGCATCGGACTGTGCATCGCAACGACCGTC
>JBFMFA010000844.1:0-2041 GCA_040753195.1 Gemmatimonadota bacterium
GAGCCTCCGCCGCCGCGCCGCGCAGCCGATTTTGCATGTCGCGCGATGTGGTTCCGGCCGCTTCGCCGGCGACGCGCAGTGCATGTGTCAGTTTGTCGCGTACTAGGCTGCGCCGTCTCGCCCCACGCACCGGGTCCAGAAAATACATGAGTGCGGCACCGACGCCGACGCTGCCCAGCACGAGCGACGTATTCGGACGCGGCGTTCTCGTTACGATGAACCTCATGGCGGCATACTCCTGCGCTGAATGACCAATGTGACGATGCGTGCGCATCGGCGTGATGCACGACTTGTACCTCGCCGAGCCGGTCAGTCCGCCAGCTGCCTAACGAGAATCAATAACCTTCGATATTGGCGATATGTGGGCCGCTGAGACCCAGCTGCATCAGGTCCTCCCCCCAGACCACCCTGCCGTCGAACTCGCGTTGGATCTCATGAATGATCTGCTCGCGAATGCGCGGTTGATCGATTTGCGCAAGGACATGTACCAAAACGAGCGTCTTCACGCCGGCCCGCTTCGCCGTCTGCGCATTGTCGCGATGATTGCCGCACGCCGCGCGATACGCCGGGCTACGAGCCGTACCGCTGAAGTAGTGATTCATGTGAATGAGCACGTCGCACCCGCGCGCGAGATCGACGATGGCATCACTGGCGCCGCTGTCACCGGTGTAGCAAACAGAGCCGTCCGGCGCGTCGAGCCGAAATGCGAGGCACTCGAGGTACGGCTGCACGTGCGAAGCTTCACCTACGGTGACCTTCCAATCTTTCCCCTGAATGACATCACCGGGCCGCACCTCGCGGACTCGCGGCGCGGGACGTTTGCGTGGAAGCTGTCCTCCGCGCGCTTCCAACACGTCCAGACTGCTGCGATGTGAGACCCGCGCAGTGATGTCTGGGCCGTAAACGCCATCCGCACCAAACAACAGCTCCGTCATGCGACGGATCGGCGTCGGCCCGTACACCTCGAGGTCGGGGATCTTGCCGGCCCCTTGATCCCAGCGCTGCAACACCAGACGGCCATAGTCCATGCAGTGGTCATAGTGCAGGTGGGTGAAGAACGCGTGCGTGACGTCGGTGGAACGGCGACCGCTTTCGATGAGGCGCTGATGGGCGCCAGGTCCGTGATCCATGACGATCACATCGTCGCCGACCTCGAACAGAAAGCCGCTACTCTGGCGCGTGAGCGAGGGGGCAGGGGTTCCAGTGCCGAGCAGAGTGATCTTGGTTGGTTTGACGCGCGGCTGCGAGGTGGCCGTCTGGCTGCCTAACGCGGCAGCCGTGGACGAGGTTGCCAGGGTGCCGATGAAGGTCCGTCTGCGCATGTGACGCCCTCGTTCGATGTCGTGAAGAGATCCTACGGCGCGTAGCGACGCCGGCGCACTCCCACAGACCGCTGGAGGAGAGGAACACAGGATCGTCGCTCTTTATGCTGCAAAGTACTTGACGAAATGCGGCCGACTTCTAGAATTCGCAACGTGGCTACGATCCGACCCATCCGCAGCGCGCCAACCGCTGAGCCGCCTGCGCTACACGACCGGGCGATAGATAACCTGCAGTATATCCGCGAGGCGATGGAGCGCGCGGAGCCGGTGACGGTGATCTCGGGGTGGGGGATCGTTGCTGCTGGTGGCGTGGCGCTCGTGGCAACGGCGGCGACAGTGCGTCTCCCCCCCACGACGCGCTGGGTCGCGACGTGGGTCGTTGCTGCCGTTGTTGCCTTTGCCGTCTCGCTGGGTGCCACGATTCGCAAGGCGAATCGCGCCCAGACTCCGTTCCTCACGGGCGCCACGCAGCGTCTCGCGCTGGCATTCGCGCCAGCGATGTTCGTCGGGGCGGTCCTGACGGGAGTGCTGTACCGACAGGGACTCGGGAGTATGCTGACTCCGCTGTGGCTACTCACGTACGGGGCCGCGGTAACGGCGGCGGGGATGTTCTCGGTCCGTGTGATTCCCGTGATGGGCGCATGCTTCGTATTGCTAGGCACGCTCGCTGCACTGCTGCCGCCAGGCTTTGAGACGTGGCTCATGGCGGCGGGGTTCGG
>JBFMFA010000845.1:0-2039 GCA_040753195.1 Gemmatimonadota bacterium
GGTGGCGGTGGCCTCAGCGCCGGCGTGGCAGCCGCGATCAAGCAGCTGCGGCCCAAAATGCGCGTCATCGGGGTAGAACCTGAGGGTGCGCCCAAACTTGCCCGCGCGCTCGTTGCCAAGGAGCCTGTAACGCTGGACCACACCGACAGTATCGCCGACGGCCTTCTGGCCGTGCGCATTGGGACGCTGAATCTGGCGCACCATCTGGCCTACATCGACGAAGTCGTTTCGATCTCTGACAGCGCCATCAAAGAAGCCATGCGCTTCCTTCTTGATCGCGCGAAGCTCGTCGTTGAGCCGAGTGGCGCGATTACTGTAGCAGCGATGCTGACCGGGGCGGTTCCAGCGCGCGACGATACGGTCGCGATTCTGAGTGGCGGAAACATCGAATGGCAAGGACTGAGGGCGTTATTGGACGATGAGTAGGGCGCGCATCCTGATCGCGGACGACGATGCAGCGATAGTGCAGACCATGACGTGGGTGCTCAAAGAGCACGGCTACGACGTCATGGCCGCGCAGCGCGGCGCTGACGTTTTGCCGATGATGGAAGATCGTGTCCCCGATCTGGTGCTGTTGGACGTGACGTTCCCCGATGCCGATGGGTACCAGATCCTCGAGCGCATCAAGGGCGACGAGCGTTGGCGCGATGTGCCCATCATGATGATCTCGTCGCTGCCGCCGGAAGAGGCGTCGGTCCGCACGTTAGGCCTGGGCGCCGCTGACTTCGTGCGGAAGCCGTTCCGTGTGAAAGAACTCCTCGCGCGCATCCAGGCGCAGCTACGCATGCGCGCGATTCTGCGCACGGCGCATACCGCCTTACGCGAACGCGAACAGGAGCTGGACCGCGCACGCGAAGAAGCGGAGAGCCGGCGCAAGTTGGTCGACATCCTGCACGACGTCACCGAGGACCTCTCGTCGGACGAGATCTACCACTTGCTCGCGCGCCGCGTGGCGCGTGCGCTCGCCCTAACGCACTGCTCGGTGATTCTCGCTAGGCAGGGGGATCGCCCGCGCGTGGTGGCGACTGCGTTCGAGCGCGGGAATGGAGGTACACCGGCGGCGTCGATCGGCAGTCCTAGTTCGGGGGCTGACGACTTCAATGTGGATCTCGACCTCTATCCGGAGATCAAAGCGGCGCTCCTGGAAGCGCGGCCGGTGCTCGTCGAGAACGTGATGACGAGTCCGTTGTATGCGGAGGTGCGTGAGCGATGGCGGCGTGAAGGGACTGCGGTCACGACACGCTCCGTGGTGGCGCTGCCGTTTGCGCTGGACCCGTCGCAGGCTGGCGTGTTTTTCCTGCGACGCAGCGTGCACGAGCCACCGCTGACGCCGGGCGACGTGGAGTTTGCCGACACGGTGATCAAGGCTGCGGTCAGCTCGATTCAGCGCGCGAAGCTGATCGAGTCGACGATGGCGGACAATCGCCGTCTGGAGCACTTGGCCGCGACGGATCCACTCACCGACGTGCTGAACCGCCGCGCGCTGGCGGAGCGCTTGTTAGGCGAGATGGAGCGCGTGCGGCGCTACGAGACGACGGTCTCGGTGCTGCTGATCGACATCGATTTCTTCAAGCGTGTGAATGACACGCACGGGCATCTGGTCGGCGACGACGTGTTGACCGAAGTCGCCGAGTTGTTGCAGCGGGCGGTGCGCGCGGTTGACGTTGTGGCGCGGTATGGCGGTGAGGAATTTGTGATCGCGCTGCCAGAGACTGGGAGCGTAGGCGCGGCGTCGTTCGCCGAACGAATCAGGGAGCTGGTCGAGGCGAAGACGTTTGTGCAGACGACAGATGGCGGCGGGTTGCGGATCACGGCGAGCATCGGTGTCGCGACATTTCCGTCGCCGGGTGTGCAGACGGTGGAGGATCTGCTCGCGAAGGCGGATCAAGCGTTGTATCGCGCCAAAGCCGAAGGGAGAAACCTGGTCCGCACCTAGGGGTCGGATCTTGAAATACATGTCCTAAACGTCGCGGGGCTGGTCATTTTCACTCGCAGTGAAATGTCCAGCCCCGCATTATTTAGGACATGTATTTCAAGAT
>JBFMFA010000846.1:0-2039 GCA_040753195.1 Gemmatimonadota bacterium
AGCTTTCGCAACTGCCTCATCTCCGCTGGAGCGACGTTGGCAACGATAGGTTGTTTCACCACATATTCAACTTGGCGAGCTAGCTCCAACGCTAGGTCAGAAAGGATTGTGACGTCCACCTCGCCCGGATGCTTATCCCGAATCCCACGGCTAAGCGCAGATAACGCGGGTAGAGATGCAAAACTCAGCATCAGAAGGAACTGTGAAAACGAATGCAACACATTTCCAAAATCTTTAGTCAGTTCTTGACCACGTAATGCTACCTGCATTTCGGGAGTCAGATCGCGAATAACCCCAACTCGCCCGACTTCTCTACCGAGCGCGTCTAGGACAAGCCTACAGTGGATCTCAACTAGTAGAATACGACCCGTCCTCGTTTTTAGGCGTTGTTTAAACATCTGCAAGTAGTTTCCGCGTGCATGTTCGGACCGGAGCGTCGTTAGGAACCTATTGTACTGCGCTGTCGAACCATGGAGGTCTTTGATGTCCGTTCCAACCACATCACTGGGCGACGCGAAATCGAACAGCTGTGCAAAATATTGATTGCAAGAAACGATAATCTCATTGCCGGAACTGGAATCAACCTTGTAACAGCCAACGGGGAGATCCTCCATATCTATATACAGCCTCGGCATCACTCCTGCTGATTGTCCGGGATCCATATTCAGTCGCTAGTGTAGTGCGCTCAAAGTCTGTTTGGCCTTCCCGACCTTGTCGAGAATGTGTTGGACGGTAGCCGTCCAGACGAACGGCTTTGGAGCACGGTTGCGGTTCTCGATATAGGCGGTGATCGCCGCGACCAGCTGATCGACGCTGGTGACGGCGAGGCGCTTCAACTGGCGCTGCGTCAGTTCGCCGAAGAAGCGCTCCACCAGGTTGAGCCACGAGGAGCTGGTCGGCACGAAGTGCAAGTGCACTCGCGGGTTCTTCGCCACCCATTCGGTCACGGCTTCGTGCTTGTGGGCCGAGGCGTTGTCGAGGATAAAGTGCACCTCGAGCTCGGGATCGACAGTGGCGACCACCTTCTTCGCGAAGCGAAGGAACTCCTGATGACGCTGCCTCGCCATGCACTCACCGATGATCTCGCCGCTCGCCACGTTCAGCGCGCTGAAGAGCGTCGTCGTCCCGTGCCGCTTGTAGTCGTGCGTCATGGTTCCCGCACGCCCCTTCTTCAGCGGCAACCCCGGCTGGGTGCGGTCCAGTGCCTGGATCTGCGTCTTCGCGTCGACGGAGAATACGACCGCTCGCTCGGGAGGGCACAGGTATAGGCCGACGACATCGTGCAGCTTCTCGACGAACTGCGGGTCCCTGGAGATCTTGAACGTCTCGACCCGGTGCGGCTGAAGCCCGTGCGCCTTCCACACACGTCCGACCGTGGAAGCGCTGACGCCGGCAACCGGCGCAAGCGTCCGGCGGCTCCAATGCGTGCCCGCGCCCGGCGGCGGACCCTGCTGCGTAAGTCGGATGATCTCGGCTTGCTTCGCCGGATCGATCTCCTTCGGGCGCCCGGGCCGCGGGAGATCTTTCGACAGCGCCTCGATGCCGCCCGCTTCATAGCGGTCCAGCCACTTCTTGACTGTTGGCTGGCTCACCCCGACCGCGGCGCAGATGTCGTCACTCTTCTGCCCGTCGGCAGATCCGAGCACGATCCGAGCACGTTCGACGACGCGTTGAGGAGCAGTACGCGAGCGGATCATCCGCTCCAGCGCGGCGCGATCACCGTCGCGCAACTTGAGCTTCCGGACAGGCATTGGCATACCGCACAATCTAACGTGCGGCATGCAAAAACCCAAGCTATTTCGGACGCACTACACTAGGGCTGTGGATGAACAAGGGAAATCGTAGAAGCGAAAGTATAATCTCGCTACCTCAAGTTCGAAAGATGGCAGGATCTACGCTCGACGGAACGGTAGCCCCCCAACTGATCCTGGCGGCGCCGGGGACGGGGCAGGGGAAGACGACGGTGGCGGCGGCGGTGATGGCGCTGCTCGCGGAGCGTGGGTTGCGCGTGGCGCCGTTCAAGGTGGGGCCGGACTACC
>JBFMFA010000847.1:0-2030 GCA_040753195.1 Gemmatimonadota bacterium
CTTGGTTCAGGGGGGCGGTTAATCCGGTGTGCTCGCGTTCACCGGTTACCCTCGACCCGTGACCCAAAAGGTGTCGCGATATGTTCTCTTCGCCTCACTTTTAGCGTTAGGTGCTTGCGACTGGTTCGTCGACTTCAAGCGACAGCCCTCGGTATGGACGTGGGAGCCGTTCGGCGACAGCCTGCTGGTCCGTGGCGCGCCGCAGGGGAGCGTCCCGTTAGGCGGGACCGCCATGGCCGGATACCAGGTTTCCTACACGCCGGGGATCGCGCAGGTCGAGTCCCTCGCGGTGATTCAAAACCCCGTGCCTGTTACCGATTCCTCGATCGCCAACGGTCGCAAGTACTACCAGCTCAATTGCGCCGTGTGTCACGGCGACGCGGGTCGGGGCGACGGGCCGGCCACGCGGTACGGGATGGTGCCGATCAACATTACGCTCGATATCACGAAGAACCGCAGCGACGGATACATCTGGGGGATGATGCGCAATGGGCGTGGCCTCATGCCGACGTACAATCGCATCGAAGAGCACGCGCGCTGGGACGTGGTGAACTATTTGCGCGGCTTACAGGGGATGCTTGAAGGCCGCACGGTGGAGACCGGTCCCGTTGGCCAGCCTGGCGTCACCGGTGCGGCGTTGCCAGGCGCGACGCTCCTGGGGCCACAACCCGGAATGCGTCCGATCCTGCCTAACGTGAAGCTCACACCCAAGCGGGCGGCTGGGGCGGCCGGCGCGCCCGGCGCGCCCGGCGCCGAAGATCACAGTAAGCACGACGGGGCAGGCCTATGAGCGCGCACGATCATCAGGCTCCTTCGCGTGACGTGCTGGCGCGGATGATTCAGGCGCGCCCGGTATCGTCGCGTCTCAAGACCATCTCGCTGACCCTTGCCGTGGTCGGTTTCGCGATCTTCGTCGCGGGTGTCGTTATGGGCGATCCGCGGGCGTGGCAGGCATATCACGTCAGCTGGCTCTTCTTCACGATCATTTCGTCGGCCGGCGTCATGCTCGCGGCCGTACAGCGCATAACGACCGCCCGTTGGTCGCGCTCGGTGATTCGATTCACGGAGGGCTACGCCGCCTTTCTTCCCTTTGCGTACGCCTTGCTGTTGTTGACGCTCTTTGTTGGGCGCGGATCCATCTTCCCGTGGACCCACGAGCCTCCCACGCAGCCGGAAAAGGCGCTGTGGCTCAACCCGACATTCTGGTCGTTGCGCGCGATCGTCTTGTTAGGCCTGCTCTTCGGTCTGCAGCTGTGGTACGTGTACAAGTCCGTCCGTGTAGACGTGGGCGTCCTGCCGGAATGGGGAGCCAGCTGGGCGAAAGGGTTGCGCGATCGTATGCGTCGTGGCTTTGGCGATGAACGTCGTGAGCTGCACAGCACGCATTCGTGGATGGGCTACGCCGCCGTCTTCATGGCGCTCATGTTCGGCTTCTTCTGGACGGTGATGGCGTGGGATCTGTCCATGTCGCTGGATTATCACTTCCAGAGCACGATGTACGGCTGGCAGGTCTTCATGGGCGGCTGGTTAGGCATGCTCATGTTGTTTGCGATCCTGCTGCGGCCATGGAAGCGCTTCCTTGCCGCCGATGAAGTCATCACCGACCGGCACTACCACGATGTCGGGAAGCTGTGTTTCGCATTTACGGCGTTCTGGGGCTACCTGACGTTCTCGCAGCTACTCGTGATTTGGTACGGCAACTGGCCGGAGGAGACGCACTTCTTTGCCAACCGCCTCAGCGGCGCGTGGCTCCCGATCACGCTCGCGATTCCAATTCTGATGTTCGCTGTTCCATTCTTCGGCTTGCTCGGCAAGTATCCGAAGATCTTCTCTGGAACGATGGTCGCGTTTGCCCTGTCGAGCCTAACGGGCCTGTTCCTGCATCGGTACATAGAGATCTACCCCTCGATCTACCTGCAGGGTGTGACGGCGCCGCCGCTCGGTGTTTGGGAGATCGGCATCTTCGCCGGATTCCTCGGCCTTTGGGGCTGGTGCTATCTGCAGTTTTTCGATGCGTTCCCGCGCATGCG
>JBFMFA010000848.1:0-2028 GCA_040753195.1 Gemmatimonadota bacterium
CAGCTTCGTGTTGGATCCATCGACTGTGGCGTCGACGGCCACCCCCCGCCCTGTGTAAACGACCCTCGCATTGGCGCCGCCCGGGTCGACATCGCTCAGAGTCGCCGCTTCCTGCGCCGCGACGGGGGTAGTGCCGTCGCTGCAGGCAGTGACGAACAACGCGAAAGTGAATAGCGAGATGATTCTGGTCATGACGTTCCTCCCCGCTCGAGAGAGCGAGCACATCAGCGGCACAAAGGTTGTTTGCGGGGGCAACGCTCAACGATGCATGATCTGCGCCGCATTTGTGACGTCGCTCACCAAACAAGACGGGCTGGGCAATTTGCCCAGCCCGTCTTGTTCGTCCGCCGCCTAACGAAACCCAATACAGCAGACGGTGCTATCGAACCTTTGCATATGAGTTGTTGTGCCGCACAAATCGCGTCGGCCTGCCGTCGGCTCCCATCTCAAACACGATCTCTTCGCCTAACGCCTCGTCTTGGCGTACGCGGCGGAACGTATGCTCGCCCGTTTTGCGCAGTTTGGTCATGGCCTGCAGCGGGTTCATCGTCGGCAGACCGAGCAGGCTGAGGCCGTCCTCCCAGCGGACGACGGCCAACTCCCCGCCGAACGACGAACTGTAGGTGCCGAGGTAGCGATCGAGTGACGCATCGCTGCTCTGTGCCGGTGTCGGTGAGGATCCGCTCGCCACAGCGTTTGGCGCTGCTGGCGTACGTGACGCTGTGCGAATCGCCGGCGCCATGATCTCATACGTCCGCTGAGCAAACGCCTGCGAGTTGAGACCCAGCGAGTTGGTCATGATGATTGTCGCGACCTTTTCGTCAGGCTTGAGCAGGAAGTGCGTGAGAAAACCGGGGCAGGCTCCACCGTGTCCCACGAATGTCTTGTTCTCGCTGCGCCACACCGAGAAGCCGAGGCCCCAGGTCGTGGAAAAGTCCGGGTCCACCCAATGCACGCGGTGCATTTCGCGCAATGTGTTGGCGTTGAGCAGCTCCGTGCCACCCCTGCCTAACAAGCGGAACTGCCAGCTGGCAAACTTGGCGAGATCCTCGACCGTGGAAGCAAAACCAGCCGCCGGCGCGATGCCGCGCACCTGGAAAAACGGCAGCGGTTTACGCGTGCCGTCACGCGTCATGGCGCTGTACCCGGTGGCGAAGCGTTTACCGCGTTCGGCGACGGGAATCTCCGTCGTGGTGCTGGTCATGCCTAACGGGTTCAGAATGGAGCGCGAGATGAGCGCGTCATATGGTACGCCAGCGGCGGCCGCCGCGACTTCGCCGGCGAGCGTCAGACCAAGGTTCGAATACTGGAAGTACGTTTCAGCCGGATACAATGTCTGCTGCGCGCCGACGCGCGCGATGATCTGCTCGCGACTCGGAAAGGCGAAGTCAAGCCCCGTCCAATACGGATGATCCGACTCGCGCGGCAGGCCAGACGCGTGCGTGAGCAGTCCCTCGATCGTAATCTCACCGGACTCGGGCGCCGAGCGTTTGATCGTCATCCACGGGAGGTGTTTCGATACGGGGTCGTCGAGACGCAGCTTTCCGGCATCGCGCTGCTGCATAACGGCGATGCTCGTGAAAAGCTTGGAGATCGAGCAGATGCTGTAGATCGTGCTGGCCGTGGCCGGTGCCTGACGAGCGATGTCGGCGTAGCCGAAGCCGCCCGAGGTCAATAACTCCTGATCGTGTACGACCGCGAAGGAGAGGGCCGGGATCTGGTCGTAGGCGCGCTGCGCTTCGAGCCAGACTTTTAGAACGTCGGCGGCCTGGCGCACGCGTTCGTGGTTGGCGACGCTCTGTGCGTCGGCAAGAGCGAATGGCAGGAGGAGCGCGAAAGGTGCGGCGCAGCGAGCGAACGTGCGAATTGACATGATGTCACCTCCGCCGACCAAGATGAGTGCCTACCCTGGCTGGCGCGAGGTGCTCAGGCGCGCTTGACGCTCTCGTGAAGGATCCGCATTGTTCGGCGGCCCGGGGAACGCCCGGCCAACACCTCTTGAGGCGCCTGTGCCCAGGGTTTTGATGG
>JBFMFA010000849.1:0-2028 GCA_040753195.1 Gemmatimonadota bacterium
GTTCACGCAACTGCAACGCCTCTGCGAGGAAGATTCCACACCGCGCTTTTCTTTCCTTTCGTCCGATGTCGTCTACAACTCACACACGCTGCGAGAGCTGCGCGAATGGGAGTGGGCAACGCGACTCGCCAATGTGGGGATCCAGCGACTGGAGTTCTCCGAGAGCGTGACGCGCGAGGACTTCGAAGAATTCCTGGTGCTCGCACTCTCACGCCTGGGAATGGGGAACACCGCGGACGTGCTCACGGCCGAGGCCCGCATCCAGCGCGCCAGCGGCGTTCGTTTCGGCATGCTCAGCGTGCGTGGCGTGGCAGTGGAAGGCCCGAGCGAAAACGTCGCCGCGTTAGGCGATTCGCCATACTCGCTGTCGGAAGAGATCGAAACCGTGCAGTGGATGCACGAAGAAGTGTCCCATGGCCACGACGTGGAAGCGGGAGAAGCAGACGCCGTGGTGCGCTCGCTCGCGCTGGCGATGCACGCCAACCAGGGACTCAAGATTCCGCTGCTGCAGCTCACGCGTTACGATCAGTACACCACCACCCATTCACTCAACGTTTCGGTGCTCGCCATGGCGTTAGGCGAACGCCTCGGCCTCGCCCGCGCCGAAGTGCGCGCGATCGGCGTTTCCGGCCTGTTGCACGACCTCGGGAAAGTGCGCATTCCGCCGGAGATCTTGCAGAAACCCGGCCGCCTCACTGAAGCGGAATGGGAAGTGATGCGCCGGCATCCTGAGGACGGGGCGCGTCTCATCCTCGCGAACGACGCGATTCCGGAGCTGGCAGCCGTCGTCGCGTTCGAACATCACATCATGCTCGACGGCGGCGGTTATCCGCACCGCCACAAGCCGTGCGACTGTCACACGATCAGCAAGATCGTGCACGTCTGCGATCTGTATGACGCGCTGCGTACCAATCGCCCGTATCGGCCCGCGTGGGCGTCGCAAAAAGTCTTGCAGTACATCGAGGAGCGCATCGGCACTGAGCTCGACGCCGACGCGGCGCGCGCCTTCATCGCCCTGATGCGCGAGAGTGAGCCGGTCGAGGTCCCCTTCGAGGACGCCGCGCCCGTGTACGGCGGCTAAAGCGCGCGGCTCGGCGGCGCGACCGGCACCTGGTCGTGCACCGGTGGCGCTTCCGGTGTGAAGTCTTCGCCCGGGTTGATGAAGCGGTCGCGCTCCAGACCGTATTGTCGGTCGTACAGCTGCCGGTAGCGGCCACCTAACGCGAGAAGCTCGCGGTGCGTTCCGCGCTCCACGATCTCACCCGCCTCCAGCACCAGGATCTGATCCGCGCTTTCGATTGTCGACAGTCGGTGCGCAATAACAAACGTGGTGCGGCCGGTACGCAACGAGCGGAGCCCGTCGCGGATCATCGCCTCGCTTTCACTGTCGAGGCTCGACGTCGCTTCGTCCAGAATGAGAATGCGTGGATCGGCGAGGATCGCGCGCGCGATGGCCACGCGCTGGCGCTGCCCGCCTGAGAGCTTCACGCCGCGCTCACCGACGACCGTATCATATCCGTTCTCGAACGTGTCGATGAACTCGTCCGCGTGCGCGATGCGGGCCACGTGTCGTATCTCGTCGTCCGTCGCGTTCGGTCGCGAGTAGGCGATGTTTTCCTTGATGGTGCCGTCGAAGAGAAAGTTGTCCTGCATAACGACGCCCAGCTTGCTGCGGTAGTCCGTCAGTCGCAGCTCCGCCAAATTCTTGCCGTCGACGCGCACCACGCCCTGCTGCGGTCGATTAAACGCCATGACGAGGCCGATGAGCGTGCTCTTCCCACCCCCACTGGATCCGACGAGCGCGGTGGTCGTCCCGGGGGGCGCCTTGAAGGAGACGTTCTTCAAAACGTCGCTCCCTTCCTTGTACGCGAAGGTGACGTGTTCGAAGTCCACCGCACCCTGCAACTCCGGCAGTGGTTGGCGCGACGCGTCATCAGCAGTCTCGGGAGCCGTGTCGCGAATCTCGCGGATGCGATCGAGGCCCGCAAAGGCCTCGGTGATCTGTGTACCGATCGACGCGATCTGCAC